>NZ_JBFOCW010000030.1:0-1997 GCF_040908005.1 Aeromonas sp. s1(2024)
TCCAGCTCGGCCCCCAGGGTCACCTTGGCGGTGACGCTCCAGTTGCCGTTGCTCTCCACCAAATCCAGCTCGGCCCGCAGCACCTCGCGGCCGTCCGCGCTGGTCCCCACCAGCTCGCCGTTGGCGTCCAGGGTGAAGGTAACCGGGCTGCCGTGGCTGCTGTACTTGCCATCCAGGCTCTGCTGAATGGCGGCGATATCGAATTTGAGGCTGCTCGTGTCGAGCGCATCAGCCCCGTGGCTCACGGTGAAGCTCATGTGGCTCACCACATCCTTCGCCCCCTGGTTCGCCTCCGTCATCTCGGTGCCGGTCACGGCGCTGATGACCGGATTGGCCCCATCGCCGATGGCCACGCTCAGGGTGGAGGAGACTTTATCTCCGTCACTGTCGGTCAGGGTAAAGCCCGCCTTGAGCAGACTGTCTGCACTCCCCTGATCCAGCGGCTGGTTCAGGGTGAAGACGTAGTGACCGTTCTGATCCAGCGTCAACGTGAAGACGTTCTGGCCGTTGACGGCGCCGCTGATGCTGTTGCCGCTGACACTGATGACCACGAGCTGGCCGCCGCTGGTGAGCCCCTGCAGGCCGGGCTGGCTGGCATCGAAGCCGATATGGGCCAAAGGATCCGTGCCGGCGGTGATATTGAGGGAGCCACTGAGGGTCTGGGCCGCGCTCCAGTCGCTGTCCTCCACCAGGGTGAGGGAAACCGGATCGACCTGGGGCAAGGCGCCGTCGGTGATGGCGATGTTGAGGGTGCCGAGGTTGCTTCGGTCACCGTCAAAATCGGTGCCCTGCACCTGCAGCCCCAGGTTGACGCTGTCGGTATTGACCGGCTGATCCAGCACGCCGTCGAGCTTCACATGGTACTTGCCGTCCAAGTCCAGGGTCACGGTCAGGATGCTCTTGCCACCCGCATCCTGCAGGGTGATGACATTGCCGTTGACCTGATAGTGGGTCGGCTTGCCGCCGCTGGTGAGGCCATTCAGGCCAGGCTGGTTCGCCTCGAAGTTGAGCGACACCAGGCGATCGCTGCCCACGCTCACCGGCAACTGGCCATCCAGGGTCTGGCCAGAGGCCCCTTCCTGCAAGGTGACCCCGCTGTCGATGCCAAGGTGAGGATCGACGGCATCGGTGATCACCGCCGTGGTGTTTCCGGTGATCAGCGAGCCATCGCTGTCGGTCACCTTGAACGGCAAATTCAGGCTCAGGTTATCACTCACCCCATGATCCAGGTTGGTGTGCACCTTCACCTGGTAATCGAGGGTTGCCTGGGTGTGGGCTTCGATGCGCCCCGGCACGCTCGGCAGGGTCACCGTCAGCACCAGGGTGCCGCTCGCAGTCACTGCCTGGAAGCTGTGGCCGTTGCTGCCCGCCACCTCTTGCCAGGTGAGGGTCTCACCGTTGTGGGTGATGGCCTTGCCACTCCCATCCACAACTTGGCCCGAGAGGGTCAGCCGCACGTCCACCACGGGATCGGAGTCCGCCGTGATGGTCAGGGTGCCGGTGGCATGCTGATCATCGCCGGTCTGGTTGTTGCCGGCGCCATCGAAGCGCCCTTCACTCACCGTCACGCCGGTCAGGGTGAGGGTCGGGTTGGCCCCTTCCGAAATGCGGATGTTGAGGGTACCCGTGGTGCTGTCGTTGTTGCCGCTGCCCTTGTCGCTGTCGACGATGTTGAGCTTGAACGGCAGGTCGGTCGCGGTGTTGCCGCTCTGGTGAACCCCCTCGAACAGGGTCACCTTATAGTCAAAGCCGTTGCTGGCGGCGTTGTCCAGCTTGCCCACCAGTTCGACCTGAAGCACCTCGACGCGCTGGCCATTGACTTCCACATAGCCTTTCAGCACCTGATTGCCCGGGATGCTGGCATCGCCGTCGACCAGCTCGTATTTGACGCTCTGGCCCAACGCGGTCAGGGCCGGCTGCTCGCTGATGTCGGCAAACGACACCTCGCTCACCCGATCCGAACCCGCATTGACCTGGAAGTGGCCAGTGCCGGTCAG
>NZ_JBFOCW010000031.1:0-14718 GCF_040908005.1 Aeromonas sp. s1(2024)
GGTAATCCCCCCGAAAAACCAGGGTGCTCATAAGTAGAATTTTCCCGTACCTTGAACGCAGGAGGTTCTACATGAAAACATCACGCTTTAGCGATACCCAGATCATCGCCATCCTCAAACAAGCTGAGGCTGGAGCTCCCGTCCCGGAGCTCTGCCGCGAGCATGGCATCAGCACGACCACCTTCTACAAGTGGCGTTCCAAATTCGGGGGGATGGATGCCTCCCTCATGGCTCGACTCAAGGAGCTGGAGGACGAAAACCGCCGCCTCAAGAAGATGTACGCCGAGGAGCGCCTCAAGGCAGAGATCATCACCGAGGCCATGGCAAAAAAGTGGTAACGCCATCTGCCCGCCGGGAGATGGCGACCAAAGCCGTGACTCACTACGCCATATCCATCCGTCTGGCTTGCCGGATCTTCAAGGTCAGTGAAAGCTGCTATCGCTATCAGCCCGTGCTGGTCGATGAAAACCAGGAAATTGCCGATTGGCTGCTACGTATCACGGCCAGCCAGCGCAACTGGGGCTTCGGGTTATGCTTTTTGTACCTGCGCAACGTCCAAGGCTTTGGCTGGAATCACAAACGGGTATACCGGATCTATCGGGCGCTGGAGCTCAATCTGCGGATAAAACCCAGGAAACGGTTGGTTCGGGCTAAGCCAGAGCCGTTGGCGGTTCCCGACCAGCCTAATCAGTGCTGGTCGATGGACTTTATGCATGACCAGCTCAGCGATGGCCGCTCGGTGCGGCTGTTTAATGTGATCGATGACTTCAATCGTGAAGCGCTGTGCATCGAGGTGGATTTCTCCTTACCCGCCTCACGAGTCAAACGGGCGCTGGAGCAGGTGATCACGTGGCGAGGTAAGCCCGCCATTATCCGATGTGACAATGGCCCGGAATACATCAGCGAAGAGCTCAAGCGATGGGCGAAACAGGAGGGGATAACCCTGGGCTATATCCAGCCAGGAAATCCGCAGCAGAATGCCTACATCGAACGTTTTAACCGCACGGTGCGCTACGACTGGCTGGGCCATTACCTGTTTGAGTCACTGAATGAACTACAGGAGTTTGCCACGAACTGGCTGTGGGTTTATAACCATGAGCGGCCCAATATGGCGCTGGGTGGCTACACGCCGAAACAGCGTCTGGCACAGGCCGCATGACCTCTACTTTTGAATGCCCCTAAAAATGGGGGGATTACCGTTGACTGACCACTACCGTCGAGTATTTTCCATACCGATCATCCATGATCTGCCTGCTGGAGGCGTGATCCAAGCCAACATCCTGGCGGTAGTCCGGCCAACACTCAGCGTTTGAGCATTTGCAGCAATGGCGGTAAGGGAGACCGGAGTCGTCAGATATCTGCTTGAAAAAACGACATGTAGAAGTATCCAGTATTGTTGCCAGCTGGGTTGCTTTCTATGCTCTTGTGGTCAAATGACGCCAGCCGTCCATCGTATGATTCTTTGGACTGGGGCCAAGGGAGCGAACAAGGATACCGAATGGCAAATCCCAAAAGTCTGATATTCCAACTGCATAAACAGTGGGACGTCATCGAAGCATTGGTTCGGGCTTCGCGGGAATGGCCTGCTTTCGATGAGGCGATGGTGCTGAGGCTAATTGGCAAGTCCAGCCGGGGCAGTGACAGCGAGCCTGAGTGTGGAGAAATCTTGCGCAGCCTATGTAGCAGCGATGTCCTGCAGTGGCTTGAGCGAACCGATACCCTGCAGGTCAACCCCTTGGTGCAAGAGTTTGCGCGGGGGCTGTTACGTGAGCATGAGTTAGGGCTTTCTGCCGTGCTCAAGGCGCGTATCGAGGCCATCAAACAAGCGACAGCACAAATACAGGAAGGTTCTGAACCACTCAATCCCGATTATTTGCGTCAGGGCTCAGCCAAGATGTCAGACCTGTTGCGGCAGATCAGTTTGCAATTGGATCAGGATCGCCATGCCATATTGGAGCTGGCCGAACAGGCTAAATCCGCGGATGCAGCCATGCCAATAGCGCAACGTTATCGCTCAGTGCTTGAAGCCTATGACCAGTATGTGGAGCCCATGAACGAGATGATGGACTCCGGGCTTGCGGGCAACTTCTATCCCTTTCTGGAGCAGGCGGAGAGGGCTCTGGATCGGGCTGTAGAGGCCATCACCATACAAGGTGGGCTTTATACCCACCAGTTACAGTTGCGTCAGGTTTCTTATCAAGCCAAGGAGTTGCAGCGGTTGGGAAGATTGGTAGCCCAGCAATGTGCCGCCACCTTGCTGCCGCTGCGTGAAGAGCTGCGCGAGCATAATGGCCTGTCTGCCGCCATCAGCCAGTTGTTGGGGCGTGTGCGCAAACGTGGCCTCACGCGAGCTCTGCCGTTGCGCAATACGAAGGGGGCCTTGCCTGTCTGGCGGCAGGAGCGACCGCGACGCGTTAGTGTAGGCTTCGAGGTCAAGGATTTTATGGCCAGCGCCCTGGCGTACATACCGGAACTCATCCGTTTCCCGACGGAGGTCCCCTTCGACGCCTCACTGGTAGAGCCCATTGATGACGAGACCCTCAAACAACACCTGCAAGAGAGCCTGCCAGTGGAGAACCTGATGCTCTGGTTGCTACAGCATTATGGCGAGCAGCCGGATGCCACCTTGTTGCGACTCTACCACGAACTGGTGCGTGAGCCTCTTTGGCTGGCGAGCCTTCACCCAGATAGCACCACAACGGATTTGCAAGAGGTGCTGGTCAGTTATCACCCCTACAGGATCCAGAGATCATGATTACCTCTATTTCGCATCTGGAGTCGCTCGGTGCCCTGAGTGAGCTGTTTCGCCTGTTCAACAGCGGCAAGCACCTCAACCGGGTGGCGGAGCCTGCCCTGTGGGCCGAGCTGGAGCGGTGTCAGGAAAGCTATCAGGCTATTTTTGCCGCCCTGGGGTTTGAGCTTAAAGTCGAGCCACGTGGCTATGCCTGGTTTCATATCGAGGAGTCCAGCAGCCAAGCCAGCAAGACTAGCAAGCGCCTGGCGTTGTTATGGATGTGCTTGTTTGATACCCAGGCTGATGAGGGCAGACCCTTGTCCCGCTTTACGGAGTGGCGGGTAGACAAGGCCTTGCTGGCCAAGGCTCACGAGCATCATCAGGAGATCCTTGAGGCCGAGGGGTTGGAGCTGGATGGCTTCATCGCGTTGCTGGACAGCGCGGTCAAGCTCGGATTTGCGTTGTCACTTAACGGTTATTGGCAGTTATTGCCGGCGGTCTATCGCTATCTGGAACACTTCGAATCGTTGAGCGCATCTGGCCAAGACGATTCATTCGATGAGCCGCAGGGTGGCGAGGAAGATGAATCGGCAGAGGTGGGTTTGGATGAGGAGGAGGAAGCATGATCCAGTACGGGTTTGAGCGTCTGGTATTGTTGGGCAGTGCCGGGTATCAGAGAGCCGAGTTGCCGCTGGATGCTGCCGTCTCACTCATCGCCCCCAATAACACAGGTAAAACCAGCCTCATCAACGCGCTGCAGTTTTTATTGATCATCGACCAGCGACGCATGGACTTTGGCGCCCACGATCTGGAGAAGTCCAAACGATTCTACTTCCCCAACAACAGCGCCTACATACTGCTGGAAGCCTGTCTGCCAGAAACGGGGACCGTGGTGCTGGGATGTGTCGGCAAGGGGGTTAGCCATGACTATCAGTACTTTGCCTACAAGGGAGCGTTGGATCTGGATGATTATCGGTTGGACGGCGGCGCTCTGGTGGCGGAGCCCCAACTGGTAAACCACCTGGCCACGCGCCAGCGGCTGGTGTTTGTCTACAAGAGTCCCAATGATTTTCGCGATGCCCTGTATGGTGGTCGTCGCAAGCGGGCCGCCAGCGAGCCCGATTTCACCCTCTTTCATCTGGAGCATCAATCGGATGCTGCTGCCTATCGACAGGTCCTCACTCGTACCTTACGGCTGGATAGGCTCACCTCGGCCGATGTCAAAAATTATCTGTTGGAAATCTTCAAACGGGACTTGTCGGATGCGGCCATCGACTTTCGGCAAGAGTGGGAAAAGGCATTTAGCGAGGTCAATAGTGAACGGGCTCAGTATCAGGCGGCGGTCAATCAGTCTGCACGGATCCTGAGCTTGGCCAAACAAGTGCAAGAGCGTTTGACGCTCAGAGGCAAGCTCATCGTCTGGTGCCCACAGATAGAAGAAGACCTCAAGCAGTGGCACTCCTACTATGAGTCCACAGCAGAGGAATTGGCAGCCAAGGTGTTGCAATGCGAGACGGCACAAAAGCAATCGGGGAGCCGTATTCAGGAGCTGAGTGTCGAACGGCTCGTAAAACAGCAGTCCCATACTCAGCTGCTGGCGCTCAATCAGCAGCAAGCGGAGCTGGAGCGTCGGTTTACCCTGCTTTCGGGACGTGAGCAACTTGAAACACAGCTGGCGGCGGTCAAGGAGAATTTGGAGGCTCAGATCACCCTGCTGGGGCAGGTCAAGAGCCGCAGCGTAGAGGACATAAGGCGAGATTTACGTCGGCAACAGCAGTTGTCGATGAGCCTGCATCGGCAGCAGGAGACCTTGACCGACAATCTCTATCGACACATGGCTGATCATCTGAGTGAAGAGGAGTTACTGCGACTAAACCGGGTGCTCCAGGCCGGAGTGATGCAGCTAGGACCGGCAGATTTCGAACTGGATATGCCCCGGTTGAAACAACAGTTGTCACAGACGCCGGGCGAGACGCTGATGCTGGCTGGCCTGCGCATCAACCTTCATCGGTTGCATCCCCAGTTTCAGCAACTCAGTGAAGCCGAGCTGAAGGAGCAGATCAGGGATACCGACAGGCATATCGCCAGTTTGGAGGTGCAGCAGCAAACAGCCGAGCAGCGCCACCAGGCCGAGGCACACAAGCAACGATTAGAGCAGGAGCAGCAACAACTGCGGCAGGAGCTGGCCGACTTCGACACCTGGCAGCATCTATTGGCCCAGAGTGACCAGCGAGCAGAGCAATTGATAGCCCATGAACAAGAGCTGGATAGGCTACAGGCCGAGCTGGCAGCGATTAACCAGCAGCAATTGAGCTTGGTTGATCAACTCAATGCTTTGCGACAAGCGCAGATGCGACTGGATGATGAGCATAACGGCATCGTCACCATGCGTAACCAGCGCGAGGATCAGGGGCCAGAATTCGGTTATCTGGAATCTCTTTCCTACCATCCCTGGCTCGGGGGAGCCACCAGAACGCTGGATACCCTATATACCCGTTTGCAAGAATTCCAGACCGATAGTCGTCAATTGTTGGCGTTGAACAGCGCGTTGCAGCGCGGTTTGCAGGATTTGCACGCTGGCGGACTCACCAAGTATGAACACTGCCCGACTCAGGACGAGGAGTGGAGTCGGATCCTCGATTTCCATCAGATGTTGCCAAAAGAAGCCGAGGCATTGGAGAAGAAGGCCCGCAGTGCCGTGATCAATGTCACCGCCAGCCTGAAACAGCTCAGACAGGGGCTGAATGCTTTTAAGGCGCAGATGCGGGGCTTTAACCGGCTGGTGAGTCAGCGTCAACTGTCCGACCTCAGGGTTTTCAAAATCGAGCCCAGGGATGAAGCACACCTGGTGGAAGCCATCGAAATTCTGCTCGATAAGTCCGCTCAGGTGGAGACGGGGGAGAGCTTCGATCTGTTTAATCAGCAAAGCGTGCTGGATGATGTGCGATTGGATCGCGCCAAACAGACCTTGTTTGATGAGGGCAATGCCCGGCAAGGGCTCCGTGTCGCCGATCTGTTTCGCCTGGAGTTTGTGATAGGTAAGCAGGATCAGCAGGAGGAGTCCTTCACCGAGATAGACAGTGCGGCCTCCAACGGCACCGTATTGATGGCCAAGCTGGTGACCGGGCTGGCCATGCTCCACCTGATGCATCACAAGAACAAGCGCATCCGCACCATCTGTTATCTGGATGAGGCGCTGGCGCTGGATACCCGCAACCAGAAAAATCTGATCGATGTGGCGGCAGAATTCGGTTTTGCCCTGATCTGCGCCTCGCCAGCTCCGTTGACCACGGCACGCTATTGCGTACCTATCCATCACCATGCCGGCAAGAACCATATCAATCGGCAGAGCTGGCTGGTGCTTGCTCCCAAGGAGCGACCATGAGCCGTAGTTTGATCGCCGCCTTGCGCAAATTGCGCCAAGCCCCTGGAGGAGGGCTTGCCAGCTCTCAATTGAGCGAGGGGCAGCGACGTGAGCTGAGCAGCTTTGCCCGCGCTACCGGCAGCATACAGATGCGGCCCGAGGGCAGGGGAGTCGTATTTGAGATAAGGCTGCCCGCCGTGGTGGAACACCAGTGGCGACAACTGGTGCCGATAGAGCAAGCCGAATTGGTCGATGGTCTGCCACGCCGAGCGCGTAACATCGCCGCAACTCGCCGTAGCAAGGGGGCAGATCATGGGCATGAGTTCAGCTATCTGCTGTTAAAGGCCGGTCCCGGTCAGGTGGCGTGGCGAGACGATAAAGACAACCGGCTGGACTTGCGACTGAGCACCGATCAACTGGGCGTCGCCGCTCTGACTGTGCACGCCGACAGCACCTGGTATACCGAACATCCGCTATGGCTTGTGGAAAATCAGGCGCTGTTTGACCAGCTGGACTGGCTACCCTGCGCCCAGCCCGCCAGTGTTGCTTATTACAGTGGCCAATTGCCCAACACATTGTTGGATTGGCTCGCCTTGCGCCAGCGGGCGCCTGCGATCCACTTCTTTCCCGACTACGACGGAGTGGGTCTGCTCAACTTTGCCCGGCTTCGCAGCCGTCTTGGCCACAGCGTGGCCCTGTGGTTGATGCCCGAGTGGCCATCTCGTCTCGAGCGTTTCGGTTGTACCACGCTTTGGCAGGATACCCAGCGCGAATTCAACGCCATGCTGGCACACCCTGCGACAGCCGATTTCGACGTGGAAGTGAAGCAATTGATCCGGTCAATGCAAGCCAGCGGGATGGCGCTGGAGCAGGAAGCCGTGTGGTTGTGAGGAACTGCCCCGTCCGTCTCGCCTGCCTCTTATCTGTCTATTAGTTTGAAAATATCTGCTTGAAAATACGACATGTGCAAAACCCCAGTATCGAAGCGGCTTTGCTCGAACGATATAGTCATCTGGGTTTTAACTGATGACTTGGGAGATAAAGGATGAAGGCGGCGACACGGCATGATTGGCAAGGGTTACAACCATTGCATCGAGATGCGCTCACCCTTCCGCTGAGCCTGCGCTTTCGCGATGAGCAGATGGCCAACATCCGACAGGGATTTATGTACTATGCCTCATAATCTGTTCACCTTGGCGATTACGCACTACCTGATAGGGCTCGCTCCGCTCTTTGCTGAAACATGCATACACACATAAAATATTAGACACGACTGGATTCGGTGAGAGCAGAGATGTCAAGACTGCTATCAACGTCTTGGCATTCAGCGTTTTCAACAGTAAATCTGCGTGGTGGCTTGCAAGCGCCAAGGACCACCATTAATGTGATGCAACCCGCCCGGTTCCATGAGTTCGACCTTGACCACCACGATGTTGTGCCGAATGTGATAGTCCCCGTTGTCCCTCTAAAGAGTCAAGGGAGAAGGTCTCGTCAACCTCAACGATACCTTCTTCCCGTGTGGCTTGATGTCCGGTCATCGCACGCAAAAGCGATGACGCCAGTAGCCTAAAGTTTGCTAGGCAATCGTTACAGAACGTGAACAGAAGCGGTGTTGGTGGTGCCGCTCGGTACCAGAGCACCGGAGACCATCACAACCACGTCACCTTTCAGACCCATGCCGATTTCCAGCGCGGCTTCTTTACCGATGCGATAGAAATCGTCGGTAGAGGCGATGCTGTCAACCACGTGAGCAACCACACCCTTGGTCAGCACCAGCTGGGCAGCAGTTTTCTTGTTGGTGGTGATCGCCAGGATCCAGGCTTTCGGGAAGTACTTGCGAATGGCCTTGGCAGACTTGCCGCCTTCGGTAGCAACCACGATCAGCCGGGCGTCCAGCTTCTCGGAGGTCTCTACGGCGCCTTTACATACGGCTTCGGTGATGCGCAGCTTGTTGCTGTCGTTGGCAGCAGACAGGTTGGACGGCATCACGGCATCGGTACGCTCGCAGATGGTGGCCATGATGGTCACGGCTTCCAGCGGGTACTTACCCTTGGCGGATTCACCGGACAGCATCACTGCGTCGGTACCGTCCAGGATGGCGTTGGCCACGTCACCAGCTTCGGCGCGGGTCGGACGCGGGTTCTTGATCATGGAGTCCAGCATCTGGGTGGCAGTGATAACCACTTTGCGGGCTTTGTTGCACTTGGCGATGATCATCTTCTGGGCGAAGATAACTTCTTCAACCGGGATCTCTACACCCATGTCGCCACGAGCAACCATGATGCCGTCGGAAACAGCCAGGATCTCGTCGAAGTTGTCCAGACCTTCCTGGTTTTCGATCTTGGAGATGATCTGGATGTTCTCGCCACCGTGGGCTTTCAGGTGCTCACGGATTTCCAGAACGTCTTCTTTCTTACGGATGAAAGAAGCAGCAACGAAATCAACGCCTTGCTCGCAACCGAAGATCAGGTCGCGCTTGTCTTTCTCGGCCAGGGCCGGCAGCTTGATGGAGACGCCCGGCAGGTTAACGCCTTTGTTCTCGCCCAGGTCACCGTTGTTCAGCACTTTACAGATAACTTCGCGCTCGGTGATTTCGATGACGTCCAGACCGATCAGGCCGTCATCAACCAGGATGCGGTTGCCGACGCGCAGATCGTTGGCGAAACCTGCATAGGTCACCGCCACTTTGTCTTTGTTGCCAACCACGGTCTGGTCGGTGGTGAAGATGAAAGTCTGGCCAGCGACCAGCGCGACGTCGTTGCCGCCTTCCAGCTTCATGGTACGGATTTCCGGACCCTTGGTGTCCAGCAGGATAGCTGCGTGCTTGCCGGTCTCGGCCATTACAGCGCGCAGGTTGCTGATGCGGCTGCCGTGCTCGGCGTAGTCACCGTGGGAGAAGTTCAGGCGCATGACGTTCATGCCGGCGTCCAGCATTTTGGCCAGCATTTCTTTGGATTCGGTCTTCGGACCGATGGTGCAGACAATTTTGGTCTTTTTCATTTTTGAGTTCCTAGTTTTATTTAATTTCTACAAGCACCATCAGTTGACCGACAAACATAACAATCAGCCTTTAAGCCAGAGACTGTCGGATACTCGGCTTCGACTGCTGCGATCACCTCGGCCACTTTCTCCGGGCGCAGCAGGGCGACCACGCAGCCGCCGAAGCCGCCGCCGGTCATCCGCACTCCGCCATCTGTGCCGATCCTGGCCTTGATGATCTCCACCAGACCGTCGATGGCGGGCACTGTGATCTCGAAGTCATCGCGCATGGCGGCGTGCGACTCGGCCATCAGCTCGCCGAGGCGGGTCAGATCGTGGCTCGCCAGCGCATCGGCGGCCGCCAGGGTGCGGGCGTTTTCACCGACGATGTGGCGGGCACGGCGATAGCAGGCCTCATCCAGCCCGGCTTTGCCCGCTTCCAGTCCGGCCAGATCGAGGTCGCGCAGCGCCTTGACCCCGTAGTGACGGGCGGCCTCTTCGCACTGCTGGCGACGGGTGTTGTATTCGCTGTCCACCAGACCGCGGCGCACATTGGAGTTGACGATCAGCACCGCCAGATCCGCCGGCATGGGGATGAGGCGAGTCTCCAGCGAGCGGCAGTCGAGCAGCAGGGAATGATCGGTTTTGCCGCTGGCGGAGATCATCTGATCCATGATGCCGCAGTTGCAGCCGACGAACTTGTTCTCCGCCTGCTGGCCATTGAGGGCGATCTCGGCCTGACTGATGTCGAGCCCCAGCGCCTCTTTGAAGGCCTGACCGATCGCCACTTCCAGCGAGGCGGAGGAGGAGAGTCCCGCCCCCTGCGGCACGTTGCCGGAGACCACCAGATCGAGGCCGCGCAGGGTATAGCCGCGCTCCTGCAGATATTTCACCACGCCGCGGATGTAGTCGCTCCAGCGCTGGCTGGGGTGGTGCTCGATGGGCTGGTCGAGGTCGAACTGGTCGCGCTGATTGTCGTAGTCGGCGGCGATCACCTGTACTTGCCGGTCATCGCGCAGGCCGATGGCAACGCAGGTCTCGTAGTCGATGGCGCAGGGCAGCACGAAGCCGTCGTTGTAGTCGGTATGTTCACCGATGAGGTTGACGCGGCCGGGGGCGCGCACCAGCAGATCGGGCGCTTTGGCAAATTGCTCGGCAAAAACGGTGCTGACACGTTGGTTGGGGGTCATAGGGCCTCCTCATTGGTGTGGCTGGTCTGGGTGTAGTGAATGGGGCTCAGAGCGCGCAGCCGCTCGGCAGCCTGCTCGGGGGTAAGGTCGCGCTGGGTTTCGGCCAGCATCTCGAAGCCGACCATGAATTTGCGCACGGTGGCGGAACGCAGCAGTGGCGGATAGAAGTGGGCATGCAGTTGCCACGCCTCGGGGCAATCCGATTTGGGCGGTGCAAAGTGCCAGCCCATGGAGTAGGGGAAGCTGCACTCGAACAGATTATCGTAGCGGCTGGTGAGCTCCTTGAGCGCCACTGCCAGATCCTGTTGCTGGGCCTTGGTCAGGTTGAGCATGGAGGGGACGTGCGCCTTGGGCAGCAGCAGGGTTTCGAACGGCCAGGCGGCCCAGAAGGGAACCACGGCGAGCCAGTGCTCGGTCTCCACCACGATGCGCGAGCGATCCGCCAACTCCCGCTCCACATACTCCAGCAGCATGGGGCGGCCATGCTCGGCCAGCCAGTCACGCTGGTGCTGCTCTTCGCGGGCGATCTCGTTGGGCAGGAAGTCGCTGCCCCAGATCTGGCCGTGGGGGTGAGGGTTGGAGCAGCCCATGACTGCCCCTTTGTTTTCAAAGACCTGCACCCACTGCCACTGGGCCGACAGCTCGGCGACCTGATCCATCCAGGTGGTGATCACCCCCTCGATGGCGGGCAGCGGCAGCTCGGGCAGGGTCTTGCCGTGGTCCGGCGAGAAGCAGATGACCCGGCTGGTGCCGCGGGCGGCTTCCAGCTTCAGCAGGGGATCGCTGGCGCTATCGGCGGCCGGGGTATCCTGCATCAGGGCGGCGAAGTCGTTGGTAAAGACAAAAGTGCTCTTGTAGTCGGGGTTGATGTCGCCAGTGACCCGGGTGTTGCCCGCGCAGAGGAAGCAGTCGGGATCGTGGGCTTGCTTGGGGGCCTGACTCACCTTCTCCACCTGTCCCTGCCAGGGGCGTTTGGCCCGGTGGGGGGAGACCAGCACATACTGGCCGGTCAGCGGGTTGAAGCGGCGATGGGGATGATCGACGGGGTTGAACATCATCTCTCCTGAATAATGTATTGAAAAATAAAGTCGTTTATTACCGGGGAGCAGGCAGACCTACTCTTCGTAACCGTTCGGATTGGCGGATTGCCAGCGCCAGCTGTCGGCGCACATAGCGTCTATGTCCCGGGTCGCCTGCCAGCCCAGCTCACGCTGCGCCTTGGCCGGATCGGCCCAGCAGGCGGAGATATCGCCCGGGCGGCGCGGTTCGATGCGAAATGGCAGCGGCTTGCCACAGGCGGCAGAGAAAGCGGTGACCAGCTGCAACACACTCTGGCCCTGGCCGGTGCCCAGGTTGTAGGTGTGTACACCACCCTTGCCGGCGCAGTGTTGCAGTGCCTTGACGTGCCCCTCGGCGAGATCCATCACGTGGATGTAGTCGCGCACGCCGGTGCCGTCCGGCGTGGGGTAATCGTTTCCAAAGACCGACAGGCAGTCGCGACGGCCGATGGCCACCTGGGTGATATAGGGCATCAGATTGTTGGGGATCCCTTGCGGGTCTTCACCCATAGTGCCCGAGTCGTGGGCGCCGACCGGATTGAAGTAGCGCAGCAGGGTCATGCTCCAGTGGGGCTCGGCCAGCTGCAGATCTTCGAGGATCTCCTCGATGAGCAGCTTGGATCGCCCGTAGGGGTTGGTGGCGCAGCGAGGGAAATCCTCGCGGATCGGCAGGCTAGCGGGATCGCCGTAGACGGTGGCCGAGGAGCTGAACACCAGATTGTGCACATTGGCCCGCTTCATCGCCTGCAGCAGGGTGAGGGTGCCGCCGAGGTTGTTTTCGTAGTAATCCAGTGGAATGCGGGTCGATTCACCGACCGCTTTGAGGGCGGCAAAGTGGATCACTGCATCGATCTGTTGCTCGGCGAAGATCCGCTCCAGCAGGGCGGCATCGCGAATATCCCCTTGATAGAACTGGGGTTGCTGGCCGCTGATGGCGGCGACTCGGGCCAGCACGCTGCGCTTGCTGTTGCCGAGGTTGTCGACCACCACGGGATTCATGCCTGCCGCTTGCAGGGCCAGACAGGTGTGGCTGCCGATATATCCGCAACCGCCGGTGACTAGAACATTCATCTTGCTCTCCATATAAAAACATTGGTAACAGTCTAAACGAGAGGCCTCGACGTAAACTGTGAGCTCATCTACAAATCAGTGTAAGCGGTTACACTAATTTAGTGTGAGACTACATTGCAAGATCATTTTTCTCTATTTTTTTCAATTACTTTCAAGGGTATAATAGTGTTTAACTATAATGTGAAAATGAGTGAAAACAGTATGAGTACCATCAAGGACGTCGCTCGGTTAGCCAATGTATCGGTGGCAACGGTCTCACGAGTGATGAACAATTCGCCAAAAGCCAGCGCAGCGTCCCGGGTCGCAGTGCAGAGAGCAATAACTAAGCTTGGTTACACTCCTAATGCAAATGCCAGGGCCCTAGCTAACCAGTGTTGTGATACCTTTGGTGTTGTTGTTGGGGACGTGGCGGATCCCTTCTTTGGGGCATTGGTGAAAGGTGTAGGCACTGTTACTACGGAGCAGGGGCTGCATTTGTTGATGGGAAATGGACGACATACAGCAGACGCTGAACGGGAAGCAATAGAGTTGTTGATTGCTCGCCGTTGTGAAGGGCTTGTTGTACATAGCAAGGCATTATCTGATGACGAATTGCTGCAATATGCTGAGCGCATTCCTGGTTTGGTATTGATTAATCGTTACATTCCAGCTCTTCAGGTGCGTTGTATCGCATTGAATAACCAGCAAGGAACCACGTTAGCCACTCGGCATGTATTGGCGCAGGGACATGTCAAAATTGCTTATCTGGGTTCAAATCGACCTATCGAGGATGCAGAGTCACGCTTGAATGGTTATCGGGATGCATTGATATGCGCAGGGATTGCTCCAAGTGATGAGTTGATTGAATTTGCCCAACCAAATGAAGAAGGGGGGGAGCAGGCGACGCTGAACCTACTCGCCAAAGGAGCAAAGCTTACAGCTATAGTAACCTACAATGATGCTATGGCGGCAGGCGCCCTCTCTGTACTGGCTGATAATGGAGTCAAAGTTCCGGAAGAAGTGTCCGTGATAGGCTTTGATGACATTATCTATGCTCGATATTTGCGTCCTAAACTAACGACTATGCGTTACCCTATTGAGTTGATGGCAGCTCAGGCCACAAGGTTATCACTTGCCTTGATTCGTGGGGAGTCTTCACCCGAGCACTCTCGTATATATACACCACTTCTAATAAATCGTCAGTCAGTCGCTCGTCCTATGTCGGAATGACAACTTGTTAGTTTTCCCCGCGGCATAAGTCAATCATTTTGTGTGCTAATAACTAGGGAAGGTGCGAACAAGTCCCTGATATGAGATCATGTTTGTCATCTGGAGCCATGGAACAGGGTTCATCATGAGTCATCAAATTACCTTCGCCGACAGTGAATTCAGCAGTAGGCGCCGTCAGACCAGAAAAGAGATTTTCTTGTCCCGCATGGAGCAGATCCTGCCATGGCAAAACATGGTGGAAGTCATCGAGCCGTTTTACCCCAAGGCTGGTAATGGCCGGCGACCTTATCCGCTGGAAACCATGCTACGCATTCACTGCATGCAGCATTGGTACAACCTGAGCGATGGCGCGATGGAAGATGCTCTGTACGAAATCGCCTCCATGCGTCTGTTTGCCCGGTTATCCCTGGATAGCGCCTTGCCGGACCGCACCACCATCATGAATTTCCGCCACCTGCTGGAGCAGCATCAACTGGCCCGCCAATTGTTCAAGACCATCAATCGCTGGCTGGCCGAAGCAGGCGTCATGATGACTCAAGGCACCTTGGTCGATGCCACCATCATTGAGGCACCCAGCTCGACCAAGAACAAAGAGCAGCAACGCGATCCGCAGATGCATCAGACCAAGAAAGGCAATCAGTGGCACTTTGGCATGAAGGCCCACATTGGTGTCGATGCCAAGAGTGGCCTGACCCACAGCCTAGTCACCACCGCGGCCAACGAGCATGACCTCAATCAGCTGGGTAATCTGCTGCATGGAGAGGAGCAATTTGTCTCAGCCGATGCCGGCTACCAAGGGGCGCCACAGCGCGAGGAGCTGGCCGAGGTGGATGTGGACTGGCTGATCGCCGAGCGCCCCGGCAAGGTAAGAACCTTGAAACAGCATCCACGCAAGAACAAAACGGCCATCAACATCGAATACATGAAAGCCAGCATCCGGGCCAAGGTGGAGCACCCATTTCGCATCATCAAGCGACAGTTCGGCTTCGTGAAAGCCAGATACAAGGGGTTGCTGAAAAACGATAACCAACTGGCGATGTTATTCACGCTGGCCAACCTGTTTCGGGCGGACCAAATGATACGTCAGTGGGAGAGATCTCACTAAAAACTGGG
>NZ_JBFOCW010000032.1:0-66244 GCF_040908005.1 Aeromonas sp. s1(2024)
GGTAATCCCCCCGAAAAACCAGGGTGCTCATAAGTAGAATTTTCCCGTACCTTGAACGCAGGAGGTTCTACATGAAAACATCACGCTTTAGCGATACCCAGATCATCGCCATCCTCAAACAAGCTGAGGCTGGAGCTCCCGTCCCGGAGCTCTGCCGCGAGCATGGCATCAGCACGACCACCTTCTACAAGTGGCGTTCCAAATTCGGGGGGATGGATGCCTCCCTCATGGCTCGACTCAAGGAGCTGGAGGACGAAAACCGCCGCCTCAAGAAGATGTACGCCGAGGAGCGCCTCAAGGCAGAGATCATCACCGAGGCCATGGCAAAAAAGTGGTAACGCCATCTGCCCGCCGGGAGATGGCGACCAAAGCCGTGACTCACTACGCCATATCCATCCGTCTGGCTTGCCGGATCTTCAAGGTCAGTGAAAGCTGCTATCGCTATCAGCCCGTGCTGGTCGATGAAAACCAGGAAATTGCCGATTGGCTGCTACGTATCACGGCCAGCCAGCGCAACTGGGGCTTCGGGTTATGCTTTTTGTACCTGCGCAACGTCCAAGGCTTTGGCTGGAATCACAAACGGGTATACCGGATCTATCGGGCGCTGGAGCTCAATCTGCGGATAAAACCCAGGAAACGGTTGGTTCGGGCTAAGCCAGAGCCGTTGGCGGTTCCCGACCAGCCTAATCAGTGCTGGTCGATGGACTTTATGCATGACCAGCTCAGCGATGGCCGCTCGGTGCGGCTGTTTAATGTGATCGATGACTTCAATCGTGAAGCGCTGTGCATCGAGGTGGATTTCTCCTTACCCGCCTCACGAGTCAAACGGGCGCTGGAGCAGGTGATCACGTGGCGAGGTAAGCCCGCCATTATCCGATGTGACAATGGCCCGGAATACATCAGCGAAGAGCTCAAGCGATGGGCGAAACAGGAGGGGATAACCCTGGGCTATATCCAGCCAGGAAATCCGCAGCAGAATGCCTACATCGAACGTTTTAACCGCACGGTGCGCTACGACTGGCTGGGCCATTACCTGTTTGAGTCACTGAATGAACTACAGGAGTTTGCCACGAACTGGCTGTGGGTTTATAACCATGAGCGGCCCAATATGGCGCTGGGTGGCTACACGCCGAAACAGCGTCTGGCACAGGCCGCATGACCTCTACTTTTGAATGCCCCTAAAAATGGGGGGATTACCGCCGCCGTGAGCAAAATCGTCACATCCAAAGTATTTATAACAAACGGATGTGTTATGCGATTAAGTTCTTATTCCGTTCTGCCAGGCCTGGGGCCAACGCTGGGCTTCAGTCTGCTCTATCTGGGCATACTGGTGCTGCTGCCGCTCTCGGCACTGGTGCTGTTTGCGGTGAACAACCTGAGCGCCGCCGAGTTCTGGCAGGTGATCGGCTCCCCCCGGGTGCTCGCCTCCTTTCGCCTGAGCTTTGGCGCCGCCTTCATTGCCGCCCTGCTCAACAGTCTGTTCGGTCTGATACTGGCCTGGGTACTGGTGCGCTATACCTTCCCCGGCCGCAGACTGGTGGATGCGCTGATCGACCTGCCCTTTGCCATGCCGACTGCCGTCTCCGGGATTGCCTTGTGCGCCATCTTTGCCCCCAACGGCTGGATTGGCCAATGGGTCGCTCCGCTGGGCATCGAGCTTGCCTACAACCCCATAGGGGTGGTCATTGCCCTGACCTTTATCGGGCTGCCCTTTGTGGTGCGGACCCTGCAGCCGGTGCTGCGGGAAGCGGAGAGCGAGCAAGAGGAGGCGGCCGCGAGCCTGGGTGCCAACCGCTGGCAGACCTTCATCCGGATACTGTGGCCGACCCTGGTACCTGCGCTGCTCACCGGTTTTGCCCTGGCGTTTGCTCGCGGCGTGGGGGAGTACGGCTCTGTCATCTTCATTGCCGGCAACCTCCCCATGGTGTCCGAGATTGCCCCCCTCATGATCATGAGTCACCTGGAGGAGTATGACTACGCCGGTGCATCGGCCATTGCGTCCGTCATGCTGCTCATTTCCTTTGTGCTGCTGTTGCTCATCAACAAGTTGCAAGCCTGGAGCTGGGCTCGCATCGGAGGGAGCCGTATATGAACGCCTCTACTGCACATCTCGATCAGACCCAGGAGTCCGCTCCGGCCACCCCGGCGCGTCATCCCCCGGTGACCCATGAACCGGTCTGGGTCAAATGGCTGCTGGTCACAGTCGGTCTGGGCTGGTTTGCGGCCTTGCTGCTGTTGCCGCTGGCCACCGTTTTCATCCAGGCGCTGAGCCCGGGTCTGGCCTTCTTCTGGCACGCCATCAGCGAGCCGGATGCCCTGAGCGCCCTGGGGCTGACCGCCCTGGTGACGCTCTGCTCGGTGCCCCTGAACCTGCTGTTCGGGCTGGCCGCCGCCTGGGCCATCGCCCGGTTCCGCTTTCCTGGCCGGCAACTGCTTATCACCCTCATCGATCTGCCGTTCTCGGTCTCGCCGGTCATCGCGGGCTTGATGTTCGTGCTGCTGTTCGGCAGTCGCGGCTGGTTCGGCGAGTGGCTCAGCGAGCACGACATCAAGATCATTTTCGCTACCCCGGGGATCATCCTGGCGACCACCTTCATCACTGTGCCCTTCGTGGTACGCGAGCTGCTGCCCCAGATGGAGGCGCGGGGCCCGGAGGAAGAGGAGGCCGCCATCATGCTGGGGGCGAGTGGGTTGCAGATGTTCTGGCGGGTGACCCTGCCCGGCATCCGCTGGAGTCTGATGTATGGCCTGCTGCTCTGTACCGCCCGGGCGGTGGGGGAGTTTGGCGCTGTCTCCGTGGTTTCCGGCCACATTCGCGGCCAGACCAACACGCTGCCGCTGCACATCGAGATCCTTTACAACGAGTACCAGACCGGTGCCGCCTTCGCGGTGGCCAGCCTGCTGGCGCTGTTCGGGATCTTCACCCTGCTGGGTGAGACCCTGCTGGCCAGGCTGCGCGGCCAACCGACCCAGTCCCATTGATCCCGAATTAACGGTTATAGGAGAGGCATTCATGAGCATTCAGGTTCAAGGGCTCAACAAGCATTTCAATCAGTACGCGGCGCTGGCCGACATCAACCTCGATTTTCACGACGGTGAGCTGGTCGCCCTGCTCGGCCCCTCCGGCTGCGGCAAGACCACCTTGCTGCGGATCATCGCCGGGCTGGAGCAGGCGGACAGTGGCAGCGTCATCATCCGCGGCGAGGATGCCTCGGATCTCCATGTGCGCGAGCGCAACGTTGGCTTCGTGTTCCAGCACTACGCCCTGTTTCGCCACATGACGGTATTCGAGAACGTGGCCTTTGGCCTGAGGGTCAAACCGCGCAGCGAACGCCCGGACGAGGCGGCCATCCGCACCCGGGTCAAGGAGCTGCTGGATCTGGTGCAGCTCAGCCACGTCGCGGCACGCTACCCGACCCAGCTCTCCGGTGGTCAACGCCAGCGGGTCGCCCTGGCCCGGGCCCTGGCGGTGCAGCCTAAGGTGCTGCTGCTGGACGAGCCTTTCGGCGCCCTCGATGCCCAGGTGCGCAAGGAGCTGCGCCGCTGGCTGCGTGAGCTTCACGACGAGCTGCATGTCACCAGTCTGTTCGTGACCCACGATCAGGAAGAGGCCCTGGAGGTGGCGGATCGGGTGGTGCTGATGAACGCCGGCAAGGTAGAGCAGATTGGCACCCCTGCCGAAGTGTATGATCAGCCCGCCAGTGCCTTCGTGCACAGCTTCCTTGGCAGCGTAAACCTGTTTCGTGGCAGGGTGGCCGGGCAGGGGCTCGGCATCGGTGAACAGCAACTGGGTGGCCCCATCCCCTCCCATCTGGCAGAAGGGAGTGCGGCCATCGCCTATGTGCGCCCCCACGAGCTGGAGATCCTGCCCTCGGATGCCCCCGGTGGCATTCGCGCCACCATTACCCGCCTGCTGCCCATGGGGCCGCGCATCCGGGTGGAACTGCGTGGCGATGGGGAGACGGGAGGCGCCCACTACGAGGCCGAACTGAGCAAGGAGGCCGCCCGGGCCTTTGCCCCCGGCCAGGGGGTGCGTCTGGTGGCCAGGCAGGCACAGCTCTATCCCGACTACCAGATCTGAGGGCAAGCCGCGAGGTGCGGCCCTCTGTCAGGCTTGCTGCCGGGCCATGATCCCGGCAATCCATAACAAGAGGACGGTGGCACGAGCCACCGCCACTCAGCGCAGGAGGCGATGAGGTGAACTTTCAGCAATTGCGAATCATTCGGGAGGCGGCACGGCGGGATTACAACCTGACCGACGTGGCCAATGCCCTCTTTACTTCCCAGTCCGGGGTCAGCCGCCACATTCGCGAGTTGGAGGAGGAGCTGGGGCTCGCCCTTTTCATTCGCTATGGCAAGCGTCTGCTCGGCATGACCGAGCCGGGCAAGGAGTTGCTGGTGATCGCCGAGCGTATCCTGGGGGATGCCGACAACATCCGCAAACTGGCGAGCACCTTTGCCAATCGCGACTCGGGCCGGCTGCTCATCGCGACCACTCATACCCAGGCCCGTTATGCCCTGCCGAGGGTAGTGAAGGCGTTTCGGGAGCAATTTCCCCTGGTACAGCTGGAGCTGCGTCAGGGGAGCCCGGAGGAGATAGTGCGGCTGGTGCAGACCGGTGAGGTGGACATCGGCATCAGCAGCGAGCAGCTCGACAAGAGCGAAGGGGTGGTGGCCTTTCCCTACTACCGCTGGCACCACAATATCGTCGTGCCGGAGCAGCACCCCCTCACCGCCGAGCGGGAGCTGACCCTGGCCGCTCTGGCCCACTGGCCCATCGTCACCTATCAGGCCGGCCTCACCGGTCGGGCACGGGTGGATGATGCCTTTGCCGAGGCGGGCATAGTGCCGCAGATCCTGCTGACCGCCCAGGACTCAGACGTCATCAAGACCTATGTCGAGCTGGAGATGGGGGTGGGCATACTGGCGGACATGGCGTTCGATTCCCAGCGGGACAAGGGGCTGGTGCAACTGGACGGCAGTCGGTTGTTTGCGCCGCACACCGCCTGGATCGGCCTCAAGCAGGGGCAGTTCCAGCACAACTTTGCCTGGCAGTTCATCCAGCTCTGCAACCCCGAGCTGGCGCTGGCGGAGATCCAGGCCCGCGCCATGAGCAACGAGCCCCTGCTCGATTACCAGATTTGAACCGAGGGGTGGATGAAAAACGGGGAGCCATGGGCTCCCCGTTTGTTTGATGTTGACCTGATCTGGCACGGGAAACGCCGAGCGGGTTCCCGCCAGGTCGGATACGTCCCATCACTGCGCTGTCCAGGCCTCCTGCCAGTGGGAGCCTACGCCCGGTTCATACTGGGTGGCCGTGCTCGCCCACTGGCTGCACCAGCCGCTGTAGGGGAAGGGTTTGCACTGATAGACCTTGCCGTTCTTCGGCTGCAGTACCCGGGTTCCGGCGGTGTAGGACTTGAGCCCGTCCGGGAAGGTGAACTGGTAGTCACCGCCAGCGGCCGGATCCTTGAGCATCAGATCCAGAGTCTGCTGCACCGCATCGCCACCGGCCTTGGGTTTGCCCTCGATCACCAGCTGATGGTGGCCTGCACTCAAGCCGGTCAGCGCCATGGAGAAACTCTGGCTGCCGTCCTTGATGTCGGCACTGCTCTGTCCCCTGGCGACACCGCCGTGGTCATAGAGGGTGTTGGTGATGGCGAGATCCCCCTGGGCCGTGACGGTGAAAGTCAGGATGAGCTTGCCGTTGTCGAGCGTGTAGTCGCTCGCCAGGCCGCTCACGCTGACGCCGTTGCTCACCGGCGGCTGCTGTTGCTCGAGCTGGATCTCGACCCGCTCCAGTGCGCTGCCCGCCTTGAAGTAGACCGGGTTCTGGCCGTAGACGGGGTTGAACTGGCCGTCCGTGCCTTGCTGGCCGGCCCGGATCTGGTTCTGCTCTGCATTGATCTTGCTCGCCAGGGCGTGGGCCCAGTTGTTCTTCTGGCCCTGCTCGGTGCTGGCGATGGTCAGCTCGGTCTGCAGATCAGGGCGTACGCCATCGGCGTCGAACACCAGGGTTCTGGCCTTGTCGCCGACCGCCAGCTCGGTGGAAGGGTAGATGGTGCCGCCCTGGCTCCAGGTCAGCGGTGGCTGGGTGCCATCCTTGAACCGGGCGTCGATCAGGTTGTAGAAGCTGTTGGCGGTATCCCCTACCTCCCACACCCCGAGAATGACCTGATAACCGGTACGCGGGGGCAGGGTGCACTGATGGGTCACCTGTTTGGGGGGCTGCACCATGTTGCCGTCGATGACGCAGAAGGGATTGAGATCGAACGCATCCCGGGTGAGTGGCTGGTTCGGGTTCCAGTCCTGCTTGGTGAGGTAGTAGCGCCAGTTGCGGGTTACGTGGTTGGCAGTGAAGGTCCAGCTGATGGCGAAGGGACCGGCCTGCACCTCACGTTTGGTCCAGCGATCGAGGGTCTGGGTGTTGAGCTCGCCGAATTGGGGGTGACCGGCCGAGGCTATCTGGCCGTCGGCGGGGCCGCCATCGGGGAAGCCGGAGGGGGCTTCCAGGCTCTGGGGTTCCCACTGGATGGCGCCACACTGGCTGTTGCCCCCTGTCTTGCACAGGTAGTTGCGCCCTTCGGGCTGGCTGATGTAGCCGTGAGCGAGCACGCCGCCACTGGCCAGCAGCGCCAGCGCTGCCGCGAGATGGGTGAGTCGGATATTTGCTGCCATACATTCCTCTGTTCGGTGATGTGGGCAGTCACGTTGGCAGGGGAGTTCCCCGAAACACGGTGCTGCAACCCCGCTATCCTGGACAGCTTGTCTTTAGACCGGAGGCTTTGCGTCCTGGCCTTTCAACCAGTTTGCCAAATGACTACAGAAAGGATCATGGTGCCGCCTGTGGCGACCACTCATCATGACTATATTTTGTTAAAAAATTAAGTGTAAAAATTGACAGTGCCATCTCATCGGAGCAGCGCATCAGCGGCAGATCACGCCATCGGGATCTGCGCGCTGGTTCAGTGCGAGAGGGTGGTCCGAGAGAGGCTCCCGTGGCCATGACAGGAAAGGAGCCCCTGCAAGCCTGGCAGGGGCTCATGGGGCCACTCAGTGGCGGGGTTGCATGCCTGCTCGGGAAGAGGACGCCTGGGTCGGTCGCATCATCCTGTCCTGGGCTTGGGCGTTGTCCAGCTTGAACACCGCCAGTCGCTCGTCGAGGCTTCGAGAGAGACCGGCCAGCAGTTCGCTCTCCTGGGCCAACTGGGAGGCCGCCTGGGACATCTCGAGTGCCGAGTCGTTGATGCCGCTGACGTTGCGGTTCATGTCTTCCGCCACCATGCTCTGCTGCTCCGCCGCCGTGGCGATCTGGGTCGCCATGTCGCTCACGTGCTGGATGTGATTGACGATGAGGGAGAGATCCTGCCCCGCCTTCTCGGACTGGTTGACGCTGCTCTCCGCCAGCTTGCGGCTGGCGTCCATGGCGTTGGCGGCGGTGACAGCCCGTTGCTGCAACTGGGTGATGGTACTCTGGATCTCCTCGGTGGAGTGGCGGGTGCGACTGGCCAGCTGGCGCACCTCGTCGGCCACCACGGCGAAGCCACGGCCCTGCTCGCCGGCCCGGGCCGCCTCGATGGCGGCGTTGAGGGCCAGCAGGTTGGTCTGCTCCGAGATGGCGCTGATGACCGCCGTCACCTCGCTTATCTGCATCACTCCCTCCTTGAGCTGGTTGACCTGCGAGGTGGCCTGATCCACCTCGGTGGCCAGCGCCTGGATGCCGTGCACGCTGGCATGGACATCCTGGTTGCCGAGCCCGGCCTCGCTGGTGGCATCCTGGGTGTCACGGGCCGTGTTTTCGGCGTGACCCGCCACGTCGGCGATGGTGGCGCTCATCTCGTTCATGGCGGTGGCGAGCTGGGCGAGCTGATCCCGCTGACTGTTGACCGCCTGGTTGGTCTGTTCGGCGGAGGCGGCGATGCGCAGGGCGGCATCCGCCACGTTGCGGGCCCCCTGGCTCGCCTCCAGCAGGGCGCGGCGGATGGCATCCAGCCCCTGGTTGGTGGAGCTGGCGACGGCGCCGAGCTCATCCCTGCCCAGCACCGGGATGCTGACCACCAGATCGCCAGCTGCGACCCGGGCCATGGCCTTGTTGATCTCGGCCAGGGGACTGACGATGGAGCGGCTGATGGCGAGTCCCAGCAGCCCCATCAACAGGATCACCAGCAAGGTGGCGCCACCCATCCACTCATATTGCGACCACATGGTGGCCTCAATGTCCTGCAACAACACACCGGAGCCCAGGATCCAGCCCCAGGGCTGGTAGCCCGTCACCAGCGACATCTTCTGGGCCGCCTCGCCGGACGGGGAGACCCACTGATACTCCAGCCTGCCCTGGTGGCCGCCCTTGCCGAGATCCACCATGTGCTGCCAGTGGGACTCGGCAGGGTTGTTGCCCATCTGCTAGCCGACCAGCTCGGGTTTGGCGGGATGCACCACCACCCGACGATCTTCATCCAGCACGAACAGGTAGTTGTCCCCGTCAAAGCGCATGCTGTCGAGCATGGCCTTGGCCTGTGCCTTGGCCTGCTCCGGGGGGAGGGTGGCGGCCAGGGCCTGGATCCGGCTCATGGCCAGGTCCAGCACCGCCTGCAGCCTGGCTTCCCGTTCACTCATCAGATTGCGGTGCAGGGCACTGGCCGAGATGAGCAGCAGTGCGATGAAGCCGACCAGGGCCAGTGAGAGCAGCAGCATCAGCTTGCGACTCACGGCAATATCACCGAGCTTGAACATAGTCTTATCCTTACTTTCCCATGCGGGTCTGATTGTGGCCGAACTGCCGGCCGTACCTGATTGTTGTTATTTTTAACATATCATTAACTTTCAATGGGTTGCGGTGGAAAACAGCCAATTGAGCAGTTTGACAACCAGTATAGCCAGCAGACAGAAACCCTCGCTTTTGATAGCGTGATGGCGCGCATCCCGGCGCACAATTTGTCTGCTCAATTTGCAAGAAGTGTGAATGGGTTGGCATTTCACCAAAAAGGAGTGGGCGGCCCCGTGGTCGCCCCATAACAAGAGGGAAGTTATGAGTTCCATTGCCAGGAATTATCTCAACCAGCTCAATGCCGATTACCTGCAGGTGCACAGACGCAAGGAAGACCTGTTCTGGTCCACCTACATGGGCACCAGCGACGATCAGGCAGGCTTCACCGCGGCCGAACAGGCCTACAAGGCATTTTGTGCCGATCCTGACCGCCTGCCGGTGCTGCGGGAGATGCATGCCCAGGCCGAAGAGGCGGATCTCAGGCGCGGCCTGGGGGGCTGGATCGCCTTCTTCGAGTGCAACGTCATCGAAGATCCCGGTGCCTCCGCCCTGATGGACGAGCTGGTGGCCGCCGAGGCGGATCTCTTCACCCGTCGCAAGGGGTTGAAGCTCACCTTGCTGGACGAGCAGGGCCGCCAGGTGCCCGGCAGTCTGCCCGCCGCCAGCACGGCGCTGGCCGCCAGCTGCGACGAGGCGGTGCGCCAGAGCGCGCTCGCCATGTTCCACACCCTGGAGCAGTGGGTGGTCGACAACGGCTATCTGGCCATCGTCGCGCTGCGCAACCGCTTCGCCCGTGCCATGGGCTATCGCGACTACTTCGATTACAAGGTGCACAAGAACGAGCAGATGAGCCCGGAGCAGCTGTTTGCCATTCTCGACGACTTCATCGCCCGCACCGATGCCCGCTTGCACCAGAGTCTGGCGGAGCTGAAAGCGGCCAAGGGGGAAGCAGCCCTGCTGTCCCACAACCTGCGCTACAGCGTGAGTGGTGACGTGACCCGCCAGCTCGACCCTTACGTGCCCTTCTCCCGGGCGCTGAAGGATTGGGTCGAGAGCTTCCGCCGGCTCGGCATCCAGTACCGCGGTGCTACCCTCACCCTGGATCTGCTGACCCGGGAGGGAAAATACGAGAACGGCTTCTGTCACGGCCCGGTGCCGAGCTTCTGGCAGGAAGGGGAGTGGGTGCCGGCGGTGGTCAATTTCACCAGCCTGGCCAATCCGGCCCAGGTGGGCAGCGGCTGGAGCGGGCTTAACACCCTGTTCCACGAGGGAGGCCACGCGGCGCACTTTGCCAACGTCACCGGCAACGCCCCCTGCTTCTCCCAGGAGTTTCCGCCCACCTCCATGGCCTATGCCGAGACCCAGTCCATGTTCTGCGACAGCCTGCTGGACGACGCGGACTGGCTCAAGCGCTACGCCAGAAACGCGGCGGGAGAACCCATCCCCGATGCGCTTATCCAGGCCATGATTGAAGCGCGCCAGCCATTTCGCGCCTTCAACGAGCGCCAGATCGCGCTGGTGGCCTACTTCGAGCGGGATCTCTATGCCATGACAGAGAACGAGCGCACCCCGGCAGCCGTGCTGGCCCTGGCCCGCAGGTGGGAGCGCAAGATCCTGGGGGTGGATAGCCCGCGCCCGCTGCTGGCCATCCCGCACCTTCTGAACCAGGAGTCGGCCTGCGCCTATCACGGCTATCTGCTGGCGCTGATGGCGGTGGAGCAGACCCGCGCCTATTTCCTGAGGCGCGACGGCTATCTCACCGACAACCCGCGCATCGGGCCGGATCTGGCCGCCCACTACTGGGGACCGGGCAACGGCATGACCCACGACGAGACACTGCAGAGCCTCACCGGCGAGGGGTTCAGTGCGGTGCCGCTGGCAGAGGCGTGCAACCGGAGTGCCGCCGAGGCGTGGCAACAGGCGCAAGCATGCATGGCGGCCGCGCGGCAGCGCCCACCGGCAGGGGAGGGAACGCCCCTCGACGCCCATATCCGGGTGGTACACGGGGCCGAGCTCATCGCCGACAACAGCGAGTCCGAGGCGCGCATGCTGGCAGAGTTCGAGGCCTGGATCCGGCGCCTTGAGACCGCTGAACCAGTGACCCTGGCCTGAGCCCTGTGTCGCACCATGAAAAGAGCCCCATCAGGGGCTCTTTTTTGTGGGTTGAGATGACCTGACCCCATGGCGCCAGCCTTGGATTGGCTGGTGGACAGGCTCAAGTGTCCTTGACGGCGCTGCCCGCTGGTTTTTCTTCCTGCGCCATCTTCTAGGCCTTGACGACCTGCGCTGAGGCGCCCGGTTGCGGGCAATAGGCGACGCCCTACCCTTGGCAGGGTGTCTGCATGGCGGGTTGACGGCCATTTCCCCCTGCTGGCCACAGATATGTTTCTCCCGATATATTGAGTATTCACGGCGATCCCATATCATGGCGCTCGCTCGCCACCAGAGGGTGGCGGCATTCAGATGATTTGCTAACAAGAGAGCCCAGAAGGCTCGCAGAGGGATGGATAGTGAGAGCCGTATTGCTGTGTTTGCTGGGGCTGTGGCCCGCGTTGAGTTTTGCCACTCTGTCCGCCGATATGGTGGTGGTGAAGAAGTCGAGTTACAGCCTGACCCTGATGAAGGATGGCAAGGAAGTGAAGCGCTACTGGATTGCCCTGGGCCCGGCTCCCAAGGGACACAAGCAGCGTGAAGGGGATCAGCGTACCCCGGAAGGTCGCTATACCCTGGACTACAAGAAGAGCAACTCCGGTTTCTACAAGGCCATTCACATCAACTACCCGAATCTGGACGACATCAAGCGCGCCAACGAGCTGGGTGTGAACCCGGGCGGCATGATCATGATCCACGGCCAGCGCAACAGCCTGGGGGATCGCAGGGTGCAGCCGTCCAACTGGACCAATGGCTGCATCGCGGTGCTGAACCACGAGATGGACGAGATCTGGAACGCCATCGAGCCCGGCACTCCCATCATCATCGAGCCCTGATCCTGTCTGCCAACGCCCGCTCTCATGCGGGCGTTGCATTTGTCGCAGACCATGACGTGACACTGCCTCCTGCGCCGTGCTAGTTTTTCCGGTTCGCATTGGTTGTGACAAGGATGATCCCATGATGTCGGAAACCCGCCTCCCTGTGCCCGAGCGCACGGGGGCGCTCTGGTGGCGTGCCACCCTGGATATGCTCCCGCTCTCCATTTCCGTCATCCCCTGGGGAATACTGTGTGGCGCCCTGGCGCTTCAGGCGGGTATGAGCCCGCTCCAGGCACAGCTGATGTCGCTGCTGGTCTATGCGGGGGCGGCCCAGCTCTCGGCCACCACCTTGTTCGGGGCGGGGACGCCGCTGCTGCCCATCATGGGCTCCACCATGGTGATCACCTCCCAGCATCTGCTCTATGGCTTCACCTTCCGGCGCGACGTGCTGCCGCTCTCCCTGCGCTGGCGGGCCAGCCTCGCCTTCTTCCTGACCGACGAGATGTTTGCGGTGGCGCTGAAAGACAGGGAGCGCAGCGGTGCCTTCAATCCCGCCTATGCGCTCATTGCGGGCTTTGTCTTCTATCTGTTCTGGAACCTGGCGACCCTGCTCGGCATCGCCGCTGGCCAGTACATTGACGGGTTGGACAAGATGGGGCTCGACTTTGCCATCGCCGCCACCTTTATCGCCATGACGCTCCCCGCCATGAAGAACCTGCCCATGGTGGCGGCCACTCTGGTGAGCGGCGGGACGGCGCTCGTCACCAAGCCGCTGCTGGCGGAGATCCACATCATCGTCTCGGCCCTGGCCGGCATGGTGGTGGGCTATGTGCTGCACCGGATGAGGAGGTGATCATGGGCTGGCTTATGATAGGGCTGCTGGCCCTGATCACTTTCTTCAACCGTTTTGCCTTCTTCTCGCGGTTGACCCGCTATCAGCCGGGGGCCGAGATGGGGGCTTTCCTCAGCTTCTCGGCCCAGTCGGTGCTGACCGCCATCTGGCTGCCCATCGTCTTCAGCTATGAGCCCGGCCACGGGCTGGACTGGGATCCGGACTACCTGGCCGCCACCCTGCTGGTGACGGTGCTGACCCTGCTGCGCCTGCCTACCCTGGTGGTGGTGGTCGTCGGCATGGGGGGCTTCTTCCTGCTGCGCTGGCTGGGGGGGGTGGCCCTGTTCTGGCCCTGGTGAAGGGCGTACCGTGATCCGGCATGGCGGATGTCTTGATGGGATATCCGCCCTGTTGGGAATGTCACTTCAAAAAAGGCCTCCCAAGTGTGAGGATTTTGGTTCCACCCGCCACGGAGTGAACCATGTCCTTCACCGAAACCTGCCAGCGCATCGTGCGCGACCCCCTGCTGTCACCGGCCCAGAAGAGCCACGCCCTGGCGCTCGCCGCTGAAAACGCGCTGCCCTATCCCGAGTTGCCCGCCGACGTCGCCGAGGCGATGACGCAAGGGGTGCTGTGCGACATGTTCGAGGGGCACGCTCCCCACAAGCCGCGCTATGTGCTGCCGGATTACGCGCGGTTTTTGCGACAGGGCTCGGCCTGGCTGGAGCTGGCGCCACCGCGTGACTTCGACGAGGCCCTCGATGCCCTGCGCATCCTCTACCACCACGTGCCCTCCGTCACCAGCATGCCGGTCTGGCTGGGGCGCCTCGATCACCTGCTGCTGCCCTTCGTCGGTGAGCTGGATGATGAAACGCTCCATCGCAAGCTGAAGGCCTTCTGGATCTATCTGGATCGGGTGCTGCCGGATGCCTTCATGCACGTCAACATCGGCCCCGACGACAACCGGATCTGCCGGCTGATCCTGCGCATCGACAGGGAACTCCAGCAGGTGGCGCCGAATCTCAGTCTGTTCCACGACCCGGTGCAGACTCCGGACAGCCTGTTGCTGCAAGGGGTCGAGAACATCTCGGCCTGCAGCAAGCCCCACATCGTCAACTATCCGCTGCACAGGGACACCTTCGACGAACGCGGCTTTGGCATCGTCAGTTGCTACAATGCCCTGCCCCTGGGGGGCGGTGCCAATACCCTGGTGCGCCTTTCCCTCAAGGGCGTGGCCGGGCAGAGCGCAGGGGTTGAGGATTTCATGGCGCGCACACTGCCTCACTATTGCGAGCAGGCCTCGCGGCTCATCGAGGCGCGTGCCGCCTTCCTGCACCGGGAGTCGGGTTTCTTCGACAGCTTCCTGGTGGAGGAGGGGCTGATCGAGGAGACGCGCTTCGTCCCCATGTTCGGCATCTTTGGCATGGCTGAGGCGGTGAACCTGCTGATGGAAAAGGGAGGCTTGCCGTGGCGCTATGGCCATGACGATGAGGCCAACCAGCTTGGCTATCGCATCTCTGCCCGCCTCTCCGAGTGGGTGGCCAGGAGGGGCCAGACCCATGCCTGGGGCGGCCGCGCCCTGCTCCACACCCAAGGGGGACTCAGCGTGGACAGGGGCGTGACCCCGGGGGTACGGATCCCCTATGGCGAGGAGCCGGATCCCGCCAGTCACCTGCTGGCCCTGGCGCCCCACCACGGCTTTTATCACTCCGGGATCAGCGAGATCCTGACCCTGGATCCCACCATACGCCAGAACCCGCAGGCGCTGCTGCAACTCTGCAAGGGGGCCTTCGCCCTCGGCATGCGCGAATTCAGTGCCAACGTGGCGGACAGCGATCTGGTGCGAGTGACCGGCTACATGATCCGCAAGCGCGATGTGGCCCGCTTCGCGGCAGAAGGCTCGCGGCTGCAGACCACCTGCCTCGGCGCCGAGGCGAGCGAGCTGACCGGGATCCGCCAGCGGGCACCGCGGGTGGTGGCCATCGAGACCCTCTTGAATGAGCACTGAGAACGGCAGGCAGAAGGGGGCCGAGTTCAGGGCGACGGTGAGCCGCTGGCTGCCCTTCTCCTGCGTGGACGGCCCCGGCAACCGGCTGGTGCTGTTTTTGCAGGGCTGCAACTTCCGCTGCTCCGGCTGCCACAACCCCCACACCATGGGGCTGTGCGATCACTGCGGTGACTGCGTGCCCGGTTGCCCGGGCGGAGCCCTGGCGATGCAGGAGGGGCGGGTGAGCTGGCAAGCCGAGCTCTGTACCCACTGCGACCGTTGCCTCGATGTCTGCCCTCGCCACGCCAGCCCCAAGACGCGCCAGATGTCGGTGGCCGAGGTGCTGGCCCTGCTGCGCCGTTATGGCCCGCTGCTCACCGGCATCACCGTCTCCGGCGGGGAGGCGACCACCCAGTTGCCCTTCGTGATCGCCCTGTTCACGGCCATCAAGGCTGCGCCAGATCTGGCCCGTCTCACCTGCCTGCTCGACAGCAACGGATCCCTGGGGGAAACGGGTTGGCAGCGGCTGTTGCCTGTGCTGGACGGCGCCATGATCGATCTCAAGGGGTGGCGCGACTCTGTGCATCACTCGCTGACCGGCTATGGCCGCGAGCGGGTGCTGGCGTCGCTGCAACTGCTGGCGCAGGCGGGCAAGCTGGCGGAGGTGCGCCTGCTGCAGGTACCGGGGCAGAGCGATTATCTCGCCGCCGACGGCACGCTGGAGGCAGGGCTTGCCGCCTTCTTGCGTGCCCTCGGGCCCGTGCCCATCCGCCTCAACGGCTTTCGCCACCACGGGGTGCGAGGGGAGGCGCTGTCATGGCCAGAAGCCGGGTCGGCTGACCTGACTGTGCTGGCCAACGCATTGAAGGCCAAGGGGTTTGGGTCTGTGATGCTGCCAGCGATCTGAGCTCTGCGGCACGTCGGGATGCTGTGACCCGATATGACGCAACTGTGAACTCTGTCTATAGGGGCTGTCCGAGGGGGCGGCTAGAATGGGCAAACCGTCCATCACCAACAGATACCCATGAGTGAATCCAACGCCCTTTATCGAGTGCAGTTCATTTGTCACAGCGAGCGTTACGAAGTCTATGTAAGAGAGGTGAATCAGGGCCAGCTGTTCGGCTTCATCGAGATCGCCCACTTCGTGTGGGACAACCACACGGCGCTCATCGTCGACCCCAGCCACGAGAAGCTGAAGAGCGAATTTGCCGACGTCACCCGCACCCTTATTCCCATGCACCACGTGCTGCGGGTCGATCAGGTGCGCAAGCAGGGGGCCGCCCGCATCACCGAACTGGGCAACAACGTCACCTCTTTCCCAGGCCCCATCTATACCAAGAAGCCCTGAGTCCTGCCGCCAGGTATCATTGTGGGGCGTCCAGCTCCCGGGCCAGTTGCAGGATGCGCTGACGGAACCAGCGCAGGGCGGGATCTTCCCCCAGGGGGCCATACCACACCAGGCTGTGGGTCACGGCGCCGTAATCGAAGGGAACGGGGCGGCTCACCAGCCCCTGGGTACAAGCCCGGGTAGCCCAGCCCTTCACGGCCGTGAGAATGAGAGCGCTCTGGCGCAGCAGGGCGGCGGCGCTGCCAAAATCCGGCAGGGTGGCCCCCAGTCTGCGCCGTACCTGGCGCTGGGCCAGACTCTGCTCGAAGAAGGGATCGGCCAGCTCCTGATCGCGAATGGCGATGTGGCGCCAGCTCAGGTAGGCATCGAGATCCCAGGGGCGCATCAACGCCGGATGATCCGCGCGCATCAGGCAGACCAGCTCGTCCTCCCGCAAGGTTTCCCAGACGAGGCCGGACTGATTGACCCCGGGCTGGCTCTGATCGTGGGGCAGGATCACGAAGTCGAGCTTGCCCGCCGCCAGAGCAGCCAGTCCCTGCTCGTCCTTGTTACGCACGACGGCATCAGCCCCGGCACCTCCTGCATCAACTGACCCAGTACGGCCCCCATGGGCCAGATCATGCTGCTCTCCCGCATCGCCAGGTTCAGCTCCCCCTGCCAGTTGGCAGGGGCAAATCCTTCCTGGCTGGTGAGGCCGTTGAGCTCCCCCAGCAGGCGGCGCAGCGTCGGGCCGAGGCGTTCGGCAAACGGGGTCAGCTGCAACTGATTGCCCTGGCGGTAGAGCAGTTGATCCCCCAGCAGTTCGCGCAACTGGTTGAGGGTCTTGCTGACGGTGGAGGGGGTGGTGCAGAGGCGCTCGGCGCTGCGGGTGACACTGAGGGTGTCGAGCAGCAGATGCAGGGTCACCAGGTGGCGACCGCCGAGGCGGGAGAGGGCAATGAGATCCATCACGGTTCCACGGGCAAGGGGACAAATGAAAAGCCCCGCCTGAGCGGGGCTTGCGGGCTTAGCCCTTGAGCACGGCGGCCATGGCGTCGGCCACGTAGTCGACGTTGCGGCTGTTGAGGCCCGCCACGCACATGCGACCGGAGCGCACCAGGTAGACGGCGAACTCTTCGCGCAGTCTGTCCACCTGCTCCGGCGTGAAGCCGGTGTAGCTGAACATGCCGCGCTGGTTGATGAAGTAACTGAAGTCGCGGCCCGGCACCTTGGCACTCAGCACCTCGAACAGCTTCTGGCGCATGGCCTTGATGCGGGTGCGCATCTCGGTCACCTCACCGACCCACATGGCGTGCAGTTCGGGCTGGCTCATCACCGCCGCGGTGATCTGGCCGCCGTGGGTGGGGGGGCTGGAGTAGTTGCGGCGCACGGTGGCCTTCATCTGGCCCAGCACCCGGCTCGCCTCTTCGGCATCCTGGCAGATGACCGACAGGCCGCCGCAGCGCTCGCCGTAGAAGGAGAGGTTCTTGGAGAAGGAGTTGCTGACGAAGAAGCTGACACCGGCGGCCACCATGGCGCGGATGGCATAGGCGTCCTCTTCCAGCCCGTCACCGAAGCCCTGATAGGCGATGTCCATGAAGGGGATCAGGTTCTTCTCGACCACCAGGGCGATCACCTGGTCCCACTGGGCACGGGAGAGATCCACCCCGGTCGGGTTGTGGCAGCAGGGGTGCAGCAGCACGATGCTTTTCGCAGGCAGGCTGCTCAGGCAGTCGATCATGGCGTCGAACTGCACGCCGCCGGTGGCCGCATCGTAATAGGGGTAGTCGTGCACCTTGATGCCGGCCCCCTCGAACATCGCCTTGTGGTTGTCCCAGGTGGGATTGCTGACCCACACCTCGGAGGTCGGGAAGTAGCGCTTGAGCAGATCGGCACCGATCTTCAGGGCGCCGGAGCCGCCGATGGTCTGGATGGTGGCGATGCGACCCGCCTTGACCGCTTCGTGCTCGGCGCCAAACAGCAGGTGCTGCACCGCAGTGCGGTAGTTGGCGGCGCCTTCCATCGGCTGGTAGGGGCGCGGGGCCGGGGCGGCGGCGCGCTGCGCTTCGGCCTGCTGCACCGACGGCAGCAGCGGAATGCGGCCCTGCTCGTCGTAATAGAGGCCAATCCCCAGGTTCACCTTCTGCTCGCGGGTATCTTTATGGAAGGTCTCGACTAGCGTCAGTATGGGGTCGCCAGCATAGGCATCGACGTGTTCAAACATGGGGGGTCCTTGAAGTTGACTGTCCAATTCGGCCGGCCATCAGCCGGGCCGATATGATGGCGCAATCCAGAGGTGGCCTCAAGTTGTTCGAGATGGCGACAGGGCTGACAAAGTCTGTCGCAGTGGTAAGCGCGGGGCCCTTGTCAGGATCCTGCATCCCGTCTGCACGTTCCCCCCATTTTGTCAGAGAAGGCTGCCTTATCGGGATCGTTTGGATAATATATGGATACATACGGCCCCTCTCATTCCCCTTACACCCATCCGGGGGAGTCAGGTTCAGCGCCACCTGAGACAAATTAATAGTTGCATAATAGTCAGGCTATTCTTTTGACAACCATTGCAGTGTGCCCGGCCCCTTCGGGGGGCCCACGATAACAGGTGACTCATCGCCGATGACCCGACACGTTTCTGATGCCGATTCTCCCTGGCTGGACTGGCATGGCCTGGGTGGCTGGAATGTCTATTTTCTTGCCAAGTTCGCCCTGCTCTGGGGGGGATATCTCAACTTCCACCCCCTGATCAACCTGGTGTTTGCCGCCTTCCTGATCTTTCCCCTGCCAAGGGCCGGGTGGCGCCGTGCGCGGCACTGGCTGGCGTTGCCGGTGGGGGCGGGGATCTTCTATCACGATACCTGGTTGCCGGGGATAGAGAGCATTCGTGCCCAGGGCAGCCAGGTCTTCTCCTTCACCCTGGATTACTGGGCGGAGTTGCTCGGGCGTTTCATCAATTGGGAGATGGTCGGCGCGGGGTTCGTGCTGCTGACACTCTATCTGTTCATCGCCCAGTGGCTGCGCTTCACCCCCTGGATCCTGCTGGCGCTGCTCTGGCTCTGGGTCTCGCCCCAGGTGAACAATCCCTTCGCGAGCAGCAAGGGGGCGAGCGAGCATGCCCTGAACACGTCCCGGGAGGAGACCCGCTCTTCAGTGCTGCCCATGGAGGAGCAGCTTGACCAGAGTGCCCCGCCGACCAACGAGAACCTCAACGCCTATCTCGATGGCTTCTATCGGGAGGAGCAGGAGAGACTGGTGCACTTCCCGGAGAGCCTGCCAGCCCAGGCGACCCCCTTCGATGTGCTCATCATCAATGTCTGCTCCCTGGCCTGGCATGACGTGGAGGCGAGCGGCCTGAGCGGGCATCCGGTCTGGTCCCACTTCGACATTCGCTTCAACCGCTTCAACTCCGCCACCTCCTACAGCGGCCCAAGCTCCATTCGCCTGCTGCGGGCCAGTTGCGGGCAGACCAGCCACCAGGGGCTCTATGTGACGGCGCCGAAGCAGTGTCTGCTGTTCGAGAACCTTGCCCAGCTCGGCTTTGCCAAACAGGTGGCCATGGATCACTCGGGGGATTTTGGCAATTACCTGACCGGCCTGCAGCAGTATGCCGGGCTGGATGTGACCCCCATGGACAAGAAGGGGCTGGCCCATGATCTCGCCTCCTTCGATGGCGAGCCCATCTATCGCGGGGATGCCCTGTTCGGCCGCTGGCTGAACGAGCGGACACAGAGTCAGGCGGCACGCAACGTCACCTTCTTCAACCTCATCGCCCTGCACGATGGCAACCGTTATGTGGCGAGCCGCCAGATAGCGCCCTACAAGGAGAGGCTCAAGACCCTGCTGGATCAGCTGGACGACTTCATGACGACGCTGGAGCAATCCGGCCGCAAGGTGGCCGTGGTGATGGTGCCTGAGCACGGCGCCGCTCTCACCGGCGACAAGATGCAGATGGCCGGGCTGCGGGACATTCCCAGCCCGAGCATCACCCTGGTGCCGGTGGGGGTTGCCCTGCTCGGTACCAAGGCGCCCCACGAGGCGACCCGCAACGTGGACACCCCCAGCAGCTTCCTGGCGGTATCAGAACTGGTCTCCAGGCTGGTGGGGAAGGATGTGTTCGGGAGCGAGACCATTGATTGGGATGCCCTGCTGGGCGATCTGCCGCAGACCCCGTCGGTGTCCGAGAACCAGGGCTCGGTGGTGATCGAATATCAGGGCAAGTACCACATCAAGCTGGGGCAGGGGGACTGGGTCCCCAATCCCCAATGAGACCGGAAGTGACGATGCGCAGCGAACGGCAATCAGACATGCAGACCCCCTTCGGCGTCCCGGTGGAGGGCACGGTGATCAATGACGTGGCCATGGTCCAGCAGGCCTTTGGTGTCAGCCTCTCCTATCAGGATATTGCCGCCAGGGAGCGGCTCGCCGCCTTGTGCGCACGCTTCCCCCTGCTGGCGGAGGTGGCAGTGAAAGGGCCCGAGGGGACTGGCGAGGGGAGGTCTGCATGAAGGTGATCGCCCTGCAGGGGATCCGGGGAGGTGTGGGGACCACCGCCATCGTGGCCGGACTGGCCCAGGCTGCCCATGAGCAGGGGGCAAGGGTGCTGGCGGTGGATCTCTGCCCGGACAACCAGCTTGGCATCCACCTTGGCCTGCCCCATGACGATCCGGGAGGCTGGAGCCGGCTGACCCAGCCGGCGCGGGAGTGGCGAGGTGCGCTTCACCGCCGGGAGGAGGGACTGGATCTGCTCTCCCATGGCGGGGGGGAGGGGGCGTCGGCCGAGTGGCTGGCGGGGATCGATGGCTATGATCTGGTGCTGCTGGATCTGCCCCTGGGCATGGCCCCCGTCATCCCCTGCAGGCGCTTGCTGGTGGTCAATGCGGATGCCAACTGCCATGTGCGGCTTCACCGCCACCCCTGGGCGGCCGATGAGCGTCTGCTGGTGACCCAGTTCTCCAGCCAGCGGGCCCTGCAGCAGGGGCTGCTGGATCTCTGGCTGGCAGGGGGGCTCCCTCTGCTCAATCTTCATCTGCACAGGGACGAAGCCATGGCGGAGGCCATGGCCGCCAAGCTGCCGGTCGGCCGCTATGCCCCCACCAGTCTGGTTGCCCACGAGCTGGCCGCCCTGGCGACCTGGTGTCTGGCAGAGGGGGAGGCGCCCCGATGAGAGTGCGGCTGCTGACGCCGGCTGCGGGCCTCTGGTGCTCGCAGCGCTATCGCGCACTGCGCGAGCGGGGGGCTTCCCGCCCGGGGGCAGCCGCATTGACCCTGGGCTGGCTGCTGGCCTGGGTTATCTTCCCCCTCGAGCGTCATGGTTGGCAATGGGTGCTGGGCCATGCCCGGGGGCTCTATCCCCAGCTGACGCACCCCCGGGTGGGGGATCCCCTGCGCGTTCTGTTGCAGAGCCTCTGGATGATAGTGCGTCGCCCACAGCCCATCCCTCTGCGCTGGCCTGCCTCCTGGCAACGGCTCTGGCACCGGGGCACTCAGACTCTCGGGGCCTTCCTGGCCCGTCAGGAGGAGAAAGGGCTGGCCGCCGCCAGGGCCACGCCCCGCGAGGCACGCTGGAAGAGCGTGCTGCTCTGCGTGGTGGCCGGGAGCCTCTCCCTGCTCTGCGTCACCCAGCCGTTCACCCTGCAGGCGCAGCTGGTGTTCGTCCTCCTGCTGGCGGCCATGGCCTTCATCCTGCGCGCCGTGCCGGGCCGTTATCCCATGCTGATGATGATGGTGCTCTCCCTCACCATCTCCTGCCGCTACATCTGGTGGCGCTACACCTCGACCCTCGACTGGTTCGACCCCGTCAGCCTGGCCTGCGGCCTGCTGCTGCTGGCCGCCGAGACCTATGCCTGGCTGGTGCTGCTGCTCGGCTACTGGCAGACCGCATGGCCCCTGCACCGCCCTCCGGCACAACTGCCGACGGATCCGGCCCAGTGGCCCAGCGTGGATCTGATGATCCCCACCTACAACGAGGATCTCGCCATCGTGAAGGGGACTGTCTACGCCGCCATGGGGCTCGACTGGCCCGCCGACAAGCTGACCATCTGGCTGCTTGACGACGGGGGGCGGGCGGCGTTTCGCGACTTCGCCGAGGAGGCCGGGATCCGCTATGTGGCCCGGTCGACCCATGAGCACGCCAAGGCGGGCAACATCAATCACGCCCTCAAGATGGCCACCGGGGATCTGGTCGCCATCTTCGACTGTGACCACCTGCCGACCCGCTCTTTCCTGCAGATGACGGTGGGCTGGTTCTACCGGGATCCCCGTCTGGGCGTGGTCCAGACCCCCCACCACTTCTTCTCCGCCGATCCGTTCGAACACAACCTGCAACGGTTTCGCAAGATGCCGAACGAGGGGGCTCTCTTCTACGGCCTGGTGCAGGATGGCAACGACATGTGGGACGCCAGCTTCTTCTGCGGCTCTTGCGCCGTCATCAAGCGCACCGCCCTTGACGAGATCGGCGGCATCGCGGTGGAGACGGTCACCGAGGATGCCCACACCTCCCTGCGGCTGCACCGCCTCGGCTACACCTCGGCCTATATCCGGATCCCGCTGGCGGCGGGGCTGGCCACCGAAAGCCTCTCTGCCCACATCGGTCAGCGCATCCGGTGGGCGCGCGGCATGGTGCAGATCCTGCGTCTGGACAACCCCCTCTTCGGCAAGGGGCTCAAGCTGGGGCAGCGGCTGTGCTACTTCAATGCCATGCTGCATTTCCTCTCGGGCATACCGAGGCTCATCTTCCTGACGGCGCCGCTCGCCTTCCTGATCCTGCACGCCTACATCATCTATGCCCCGGCGGCGGCCATCGCCCTCTACATGTTGCCGCACATCTTCCACAGCGCCCTGACCAACTCCCGGTTGCAGGGCAAGGTGCGCCACTCCTTCTGGGGCGAGGTCTATGAGACGGTGCTGGCCTGGTACATCGCCAGGCCGACCACGGTGGCGCTCTTTGCTCCCCACAAGGGGACGTTCAACGTGACTGCCAAGGGGGGGATGACGGAGGAGGTGTTCCTCGATCTGTCGGTCTCCCGCCCCTATCTGCTGTTGATCCTGCTCAATCTGTGCGGGTTGGGGTTCGGCCTCTGGCGCATCGGCACCGGCCCTGCCGACGAGGTGCCGACCCTGATCCTCAGCATGATCTGGACCCTCTACAACATGACCATACTGGGCGGCGCCCTGGCGGTGGCCTTCGAGTCGCGCCAGGTCCGTGCCAATCCCAGGGTGGAGATGGTGATGCCGGCGGCCATCAGGCTGGCGAACGGTCACCTCTACCCCTGTACCGTCAGGGATTACTCCAACGGGGGGGTCGGGGTGCTGCTCGAGGCGCCCCTGCCCCTGGCCGACAAGGAGAGGGTCTGGTTGCTGCTGCGCCATGACCAGCGGGAGCAGGCGTTCGCCGCCAAGGTGCAGCGGGTGTTCGGCTGCAAGCTGGGACTGGAGCTGGAGCCCATGGCGCAGGCGCAGCATGTCGAGTTCATCCAGTGCACCTTCGCCCGGGCCGATACCTGGTCCCTGTGGCAGCAGCGTCTGGGCAAGGATCGCCCCCTCCACAGCCTGCTCGACATTACCCTGCTCGGCTGGGGGGCTTACTGGCGTCTGGCCCGTACCTCACCCATCGGCTTTGTTTGTATCCTCCTCGAGAAGCTGGCTCGCTGGCTCCTCTCCTTCGTTCCCCGTCGCGTCTCCCCAGATTTCCGGGCCGGGACTCCGACCTCACAGACAGTGAAAGGATGATGAAACCACAACGCTACCTTATTCCTCTCCTGCTGATGGCTCAGGGTGCGACCGCCGCCGAGGCCGTCGGCCCCCTGCCGCCCGTTCCCGCTCCGGTGCGCACCCAGGGGATGAGCTTCGAACAGATGGCATCATCGCCAGGCACCCTCTCCCTGCGCGGCAATGCGCCAGACGGACTGGCCGACTTCACCGTACGGCGGGACGAGGTGGTGACCCGGGCCACCCTGGACCTGAACTTCACGCCATCGCCCTCCCTGCTGCCGCTCATCTCCCAGGTCAAGGTCTATCTCAATGACGAGCTGATGGGGGTGACGGCCCTCAACCAGGATCAGATGGGGACGATGACCCATGCCAGCATCGAGCTGGATCCCCGCTATGCCAAGGATTTCAACCGCCTCAAGGTGAGCTTCGTCGGCCACTATCGGAAAGTGTGCGAGAACCCGGCGAGCGATACCCTCTGGCTCAACGTCAACCGGGACAGCAAGCTGACCCTGCAGTTGCAGACCCTGCCGGTGCGCAACGAACTCTCCTTCTTCCCCATGCCGTTCCTCGACGTGCGGGACAATGGCAAGCTGACTCTGCCCATGGTGTTCACGGGCTCAGTGCCCCCGGAGCAGCAGCAGGCGGCGGCGGTGCTGGCCTCCTGGTTCGGAACCAAGGCCCAGTGGCGGGGCCAGCATTTCCCTGTGCTCATCAACCAGTTGCCGGATCGCAACGCCGTGATCTTTGCCACCAATGACGCGCGCCCCGATTTCCTGGTGGACTATCCCGAGGTGAAGGGGCCCACCATCGACATGATCAGCTCCCCCGACAACCCCTATGTGAAGCTGCTGCTGATCCTGGGGCGGGATCAGCAGGACCTGCTGACGGCGGTGCAGGGGCTGGCGCGAGGCGATGTCATGCTGCGTGGCCAGAGCGTCATGGTGGACGAGGTGAAGCCGCTCTCCCCGCGTCAGCCCTACGATGCCCCGAACTGGGTGCGACTGGATCGCAAGATGCGCTTTGATGAACTGACGGAGTACCCGGGCCAGTTGCAGGCAACGGGGCGCACGCTGTGGCCCATGAGCCTGACGCTGCGCCTGCCGCCAGATCTCTATCTGCTGGGGGAGAACGGCATCAGGACGGAGCTGAAGTATCAACACACCTCGCCCACCCTGCGCGACGGTTCCCGGTTGGATGTGGGGGTCAACGGCCAGCTCATGAAGTCGTTCACGCTCGAGCCCGGCGAGATCAAGAGTGAGCGGTTGCTGACCCTGCCGCTCTGGTTTGCCGACGATGGCGACACCATGGCGCTGCGCATGCCCGGGCTCAAGACCACCCAGGCCAACAGCCTGAGCTTCTCGTTCGAGTATGCCCAGCAATACATGGGAGGAACGGAGGATGGCCGTTGCGACCTGGTGATGCCGCCAGCCCATCAGGTGCGCATCGACGAGGGCTCCACCATCGACTTCACCGGCTATCGCCACTTCATCGAGATGCCCGATCTCAAGGCGTTCGCCTATGCCGGCTTCCCGTTCAGCAGGATGGCGGATCTCGCCGACACCCAGATTGTCATGCCAGCCAGACCCCATCCCGGGCAGATCACCACCTTGCTCGATGCCGTCGGTGCCATCGGGGCCGAGACCGGGTATCCGGCGCTCTCCCTGCAGGTTCTGGACGACTGGGAGCGGGCGCGCACCGCGGATCGGGATACCCTGCTCATCGGCACCCTGCCGGAGGAGTTTCGAGGGGATCTGGCTCCCGACGCCCTGCTGCAATCCACGCGCAGCTGGGTCAACGAGCCAACCCGCCAGCACAAGGGGGATCTGCTGCACACCATGGCCGATCGCCAGCCCCAGGCCCGGGTGGGCATGACGGGCAACCGGGCCATCGCCGTCATCCTGGGGCTGCAATCGCCGACCCATGATCAGCGCAGCCTGGTGGCCTTGCTGGCGGATGGACCGGCGGGGGTCACATTGCTCAATGAGGCTCTGCAGACCCGTACCCTGCGCGATCAGGTGGCGGGCTCGGTGGCCATCATCCGGGAATCCGGGGTGAAGAGCCTGGTGGTGGGGGATCGCTACGAGGTGGGCTACCTGCCGTGGTGGGAGCGTCTCTGGCAACTGTTTGCTCGTTATCCGGTGCGTCTTGCCGGGCTGACCCTGCTCTGCATGCTGGTACTGGGCTGGGGCCTGCGGGTGCTGCTTGCCAGTGCCAGCCGCCGCCGTCTGAAGGAAGATTAAGAGATGACTCAGATGAAAAATGTCTGTGGTGCCCTGCTCCTCTGGGCCCTTTGTTCCCTCCCGGCGCAGGCCGTCTGCCACTGGCCGGAGTGGGATCACTTTCGCCAGCACTACATCAGCGAAGAGGGCAGGGTCATCGACCCTGCCGACGGGCGCCGCATCACCACCTCGGAAGGCCAGAGCTATGGCCTCTTCTTCGCCCTGGTCAACGATGACAGGGAGACCTTTGCCCGCCTGCTCGACTGGACGGAGCGGCAGCTCGCCCGCGGGGATCTGACCGGCTTCCTGCCATCCTGGCTCTGGGGCAGGCAGCAGGACGGCAACTGGGGTGTGCTGGATGCAAACAACGCGTCCGATTCGGATCTCTGGATAGCCTACAGCCTGCTGGAGGCGGGTCGCCTGTGGGACAACCACAGCTACTCTGCCCTCGGCACCCTGTTGCTGCGGCGTATCGCCCGGGAGGAGGTCGCCACGCTGCCGGGTCTCGGCCCCGTGTTGCTGCCCGGGGCGAAAGGCTATGAGGGGGAGGGACGCTGGACCCTCAATCCCAGCTATCTGCCTCCACAACTGCTGGCCAGATTCGCCTCCTTCCAGGGGCCCTGGGGGGAGATGCGGGCCCTCTTGCCCAAGCTGTTGCAGGAGAGTGCGCCCCGTGGCTTTGCCCCGGACTGGGTGGACTGGCAGGCCGACAAGGGATGGCAGGTGACGGCGGACAAGGGCGACACCGGTGGCTATGACGCCATCCGCGTCTATCTCTGGCTCGGCATGTTGAGCGAGGAGGATCCCGTCAGGGCTTCCCTGGTGGCCCATTTTGCCCCCATGCTGGCGCAGCTGACCGAATCGGGTCATCTTCCCGAGCGGGTCTCCAGCCAAAGTGGTCAGGTTCAGGGCAAGGGGCCGAGCGGCTTTGCCGCCGCCCTTCTGCCCCTGTCACGGGGCTTGCCGGCGCAGGTCACCTTGCGCAAGCAGGTCTCCGATCACGGGCTGGATGCGAATGCCTACTACGGCAGCGTGCTGACCCTGTTCGGCGCAGGCTGGGATCAGGGGCGTTATCGCTTTGCCGCCGACGGTACCCTGCAGCCGGATTGGAGCGAGTCATGTCAGGCAGAGTGACCCTGGGGTGCCTGCTCGCCTGCCTGATGAGCGGAGCCCTGGCGCAAGGGATGGTACAGCCGGTGGCCTGGCTGCTGGAGCAGGTCAGGATTGGCGAGGCCCGTGGGCGGGAAGATCTCGTCAGCAACAGCCTCTATTCCCTCTCCCTGGTGGAGCCCGATCATCCGGAGCTGCTGGCAGCCCAGGCCCGTCAGGCCCTGCGCCAGGGCAAGGTCAAGGAGGCCGGGGCACTGCTTGCCCGCCTTGGCAAGCAAGACCCCGACTCTGCGCTCTATCGTCAGGGCATGGCCAACCTGGCCCTGAACGAACCGGCCAGGCGCCAGCAACTGCAACAAGCCAGGCTGCTGACCAGCGCCGGCAGGCTGGAGGAGGCCGAGCGTCTCTATCGCTCCCTGTTCTCCGGTGATTTGCCCCCCAATCTCGACGTGGCGGTGGATTATGCCCTGTTGCAGACACGGATCCCGGCCATGAAGGCGAAGGGGCTGGCAGCCCTGGAGGCACTCAACCGGCAATATCCGGGTGAGCCCAGAGTGCGGGGCGGGCTGGCTCGCCTCTATCTGGCGGACGGTCGACGCCAGGGGGCGCAGAACCTGTTGCGCGAGATGGCGCGAGATCCCTATCAGCGGGACGAGGCCGCCGAGATCTGGCTCGCGGACATCGAATCCCTGCCCATCGGTCCCGGGAGCATCGCTGCCTTGCAGGAGTACATGGTGCTCTTTGGCGAAGGGGATACCACCAAGGCGGAACAGCTGCTCGCTACCCAGGAGGAGAAGTGGGCCTCGCCTGCCTATCGCGCACGCCAGTCGGCGCTCGCAAGCACGGCGGGAGGTGGTGCCTCCATCTCCCGCTTGCAGCGTGCCCTGGCTGCCAACCCGGGGGATCCCGAACTCATGGGGGCCCTGGGGCAGGCCTACTCCCGCAACGATCAGCGAGCGCTGGCCATCGCCCAGTTTGAACGGGTGCTGGCACACCCCGAGGTGACCGACAAGGACAAATGGCGCAGCCTGCTGGCCACCAACCGCTACTGGCTGCTGGTGAGCCAGGGGCGCAGCGCCCTGGAACGGGAGCAGTGGGATGAGGCGGCGACCCTGTATCGCCGTGCCATCGCCCAGGATGGGCGTGAGCCCGAAGCCTGGCTGGGGCTCGGAGACAGCGAGCGTGGCCGCCATCGCGATGCCGACGCGGAGTCTGCCTACCGCAAGGCGCTCGCCATGGGGAGCGCGCGGGAGCGGGCACTGGCCCGCCTGTTCGATCTCTACAAGGAGCAGGATCCGGCGCGTGCCCTGGCCCTGCTGGAGCAGCAGGGCACCCCCGGGATGCAGGCCGAAGGGCGGCGGCTCAAGGCCGGGCTGTTGCAGGAGGAGGCCGATCAGCTCGATCGGGCCGGCAAGGTGGCGGCGGCGCTGCGCCTTCGCGAGCAGGCACTCGCGCTGACCCCGGAAGAGGTGTGGCTGGCCTATCGAGTGGCCGATACCCGGGCCCGCCTCGGGGAAGCCGGGAGCGGGGAGCAGCTCTTGCGGGAACGGCTGGCGGCGCACCCGCAGGATGCCACCCTGCGCTACGCCACCGCCCTCTATCTCTCGGGGCAGGACAAGACGGTGGAGGCGAGAGGGGTGCTGGCCGCCATCCCTAGGTCCGGCTGGACACAGGACATGGATGCGCTGGATCGGCGCCTCGCCCGCGGCGAGGTGCTCGCTAGGGCGAGGGCGAGTCACGAGGCCGGGGATGATGAGGGGGCCGAACGCCTGCTTCAGCCGTTGCAGCCGGATGAAGAGGTAAGCCTGATGCTGGCGGAGTGGGCCACGGATCGGGGGGCCTATGCACTGGCGGAGCAGCGCTATCAGGAGGTGCTTGCCCGCACGCCGCAACAGCCCGAGGCCAGGCTCGGCATGGCCGAACTGGCCAGGGCCAGGGGCGATCTGGCAAAGGCCCGTCACTGGCTGCCCGCCTGGCCGGTCAGCCCGCTGCCCCCGGAGGGGGCCAACTACTACCGCCGGGTAGCCAATCTCTATCAGGCGCTGGGAGAGGGCGAGACAGCCCGCGCCATCTTCACCGACTACGAACCCCTGGTGGCGATGCAACCGGCCTCCCAGCAGACGGCGCTGTTCTGGCGCGATGCCGCCCGCCAGCGCGTTGCCGAGCATGATGTGGAAGGGGCTCTGGTGCGGGATCGCAAGGGGCTGGTGGCCGCAGGTCTGGCCCCCCGCGAGGATCTGGAGGGGGGCGAGCTGACCCGGCTGGCACGCAGTCAGGATGGGGAGGGGTGGCTGGCATCCGGCCTGCGCAGCGATCTCGACAGGCACTACCGGCAGAGCCAGACCACCTTCTCCCTCGACAGCGATTACTGGGGCTCCAGCGGTACCGGGGGCTACTCGGATCTGCGGGCGCTGACCCAGATGGCGCAACTGGATACGCCGCTGGCCGGTGGTACCGCCTTCGGCCGCCTTGAACTGGTCGACATGGATGCCGGAGATCTGCCGGACTCCCCTTACCGGGCGCAGTTCGGTACCTGTGCGGCCAGGGACTGCCGCGGGGCCGCGCACCAGCAGAGCCGGGGGACCACCCTGGCGGCAGGCTGGCAGCGGGGGGCCTGGGCGTTCGATTTGGGGACCACGCCCCTCGGTTTCGAGGTGGTGGACTGGGTTGGTGGTGCCACCTTGACCGGTGACTGGCACACGCTGGGGTGGGGAATGACCCTCTCGCGTCGGCCCGTCAGCAGCTCGCTGCTCTCCTATGGGGGAACGGTGGATCCGGGCACGGGCATCAGCTGGGGCGGGGTGCGGGCGAACGGGGTCCGCCTCGATCTCAGCCGGGATCTGGGAGGGGCCGTCGGGTTCTGGGGCAGCGCCCAGCAGCACCTGCTGACTGGCAAGAACGTGCCCGACAACTGGCGCACCCGGCTCATGGGAGGGGGCTATTACAAGTTCGTCAACGAGACCCATCGCCGTGCCAGCGTGGGGCTCAGCACCATGCTGTGGCACTACCAGCAGGATCTGGGGGGCTATACCCTGGGGCAGGGGGGTTATTACAGCCCGCAGGGGTACTTCTCACTCTCGGTGCCGGTGAGCTACCGGCAGCGTACCTCGGACTGGTCGTGGGAGCTGGGCGGATCGGGCTCCTGGTCCTACGCCCGTACCGACGACAGTCGCCGCTACCCGCTGGAAGGCCTGTTGCCAAGCGGTTTGCCAGACAGAAATGCGCCTGTGAAAGGGGGCAGCAGCAGTGGATTCGGCTACACCCTGAATGGCGTGGTGGAACACAGGCTGACGGAGCACTGGCGCATCGGTGGCCGGGTGGACATCCAGCAGGCGGATGACTATGCCCCCAGCCATGTCACCCTGTTCCTGCGCTACACCTTCAAGCCCTGGCAAGGGGATCTCGACATGCCGCCAAGGCCTCTCACCCCCTACGCGGACTTCGACTGACAGAGGCGCCCGTCATCACCGGGCGCCCTTATTTCAGATAGGAACGCAGTACCCTCACCACCTGATCCAGATCGTCCAGCCGCTCGGCATGGGTCGCCTCCTCGGCGCCAAGATGCTCGCGCATGTGCCCCTCCAGCACCTCCAGCATCAGGCCGTTGACGGCGCCGCGGATGGCGGCGATCTGCTGCAGGATGGCGGCGCAGTCTGTTTCCTGTTCCAGGGCGATCTCCAGGGCACCGGTCTGCCCCTTGATGCGCCTGACCCGTGCCAGCAGCTTCTTCTTGTCGTGAACCGTGTGTGACATGCAGGATCCTCTCGATCAATAAAACTATACTGGGGTATAGTATATAGCATCCTCGTTTTCAGGAGAAATCCATGCCATCCCTCGCCTCATCCCACTGCCACCACCCCGTCGTCCACGAAGGGAATCCCCTGGCCGAACAGAAGACCCGCTGGGCCGTGCTGCTCACCGTCGTCATGATGGTGGCGGAGATCGGTGGCGGCTGGTTCTACAACTCCATGGCGCTGCTGGCCGACGGTTGGCACATGAGCTCCCATGCCCTGGCCCTCGGCCTCTCGGTGCTGGCCTATCGCGCAGCCCGCCACTTCGCGCGGGATCACAGGTTCAGCTTCGGTACCTGGAAGATAGAGGTGCTGGGGGGCTTCAGCAGCGCCCTGCTGCTGGTGGGGGTGGCGGGGTTGATGCTGTTCGAGTCGGTGGCCAGGTTGCTGGACCCCAGCCCCATCCATTATCAGCAGGCGATCGGCATTGCCCTGCTGGGCCTGCTGGTGAATCTGGCCTGTGCCTGGCTGCTCAGGGACGATCACGACCACCATCACGGTCATCACGACCACTCGCACGATCACCACCACGGCCATCAGGATCTCAACCTGCGCGCCGCCTACCTCCACGTGCTGGCGGACGCGGCCACCTCGGTGCTGGCGATTCTGGCGCTGGTGGGAGGCATGTTGTGGGGGGCGGACTGGCTGGATCCCCTGATGGGCATCGCCGGGGCCGTGCTGGTGGCGGTGTGGGCCAGGGGGCTGCTGCGTGATACCGGGCGCGTCTTGCTGGATGCGGAGATGGATGCGCCCCTGGTGGACGAGATCCGCGAGGTGATCGCCGAGCTGCCTGGCGCCGAGATCCGCGATCTGCACGTCTGGCGGGTGGGGCAGATGCAGTATGCCGCCGCGATGTCGTTGCAGATGGCGACCCCGGTCCCGGCACAGGCGATCCGTGAGCGCCTTGCCATCCATGAGGAGCTGGTGCACCTGACCATCGAAGTGTCTGCCGACTGACGCCCCTGGCGGGTGTCAGCGGGGAGGCTCGCTCCCCTGCTCCTGCCAGAGGGAGCCCAGCATCAGCCTCAGCAGCAGTCCCGGCGGGTCGTCGAGCAGGCGGCCCGGCTCCAGCAGCAGGTGGCCGTCGGCACGAAAGCCCAGGCTGGCGTGGACCTTGCCTTCCTCGCCACACACCTGGAGGAGGCCGTTCAGGGAACCTCCCTCGCCGGGTTGACAGCGCAGCCGCAGCTCCCGTGTTTCCCCCAGCAGGGTGAAGGCGCGGGCGAGGGGCGGGCTCTCTTCATAATCCGGCCAGTTGAAGAAGTGATAGCGTTCGGCGAGCACGCCGGCCTGCTGGCAGAACTGATCGAACAACTGGGCAATGCCCTGATACTCCTGGTCCAGCCGCCTGGCCTGCTCCTCAATCCGTTTCATCACCCAGCCCCCTCTATCCATTTGATTGGACATTGATTTCGTCACTCGCTCCCCTCTTTCCGCTGGTATGGGCCGAAAGCGGTGCCAGGTCTGTGAGCGCGATCGAGTTTTCGTTATGAAAACGTTATCTTGTTGATGCGGATTGGTTTTTTTTGCCCATCCGCTCACATTTACGGCAATTCCCGCTGATTAATATGACACCGCTCGGCAATGACCGGGTACTCGGATATCGAGACTAACTACAGCGGGAATTATAAAAAAATGGATATGAAAAAGACCAAAGTGGCGCTGGTAACAGCCTCACTGCTCGCGCTTTTGTCAGGCTGTAACGACAACAGTTCTTCTGCTCCTGCCCCTCAGGATGAGCCCGTCGCTCGTCTTCCCAACGTCCAGCCCCCGGCCGAACTGCTGACGGCCGGCCCCGACGAAGCGGTCATCGCCCTGGTGGATACCCAGACCAGCGCGGCGCGCGGTGTCACCGGCCCGTTCGCCAGCCACAGCCTGCACCTGTGGAACAACGACGCCTGCAACTCGACCTCGGAGGGCGGCCTCAACACCGGTTGGGATGACAAGAGCAAGACGCCGTCCGCGGCGGACAGTTTTGGTCCGGCCTGGGTCGTACCGCTCTCCAAGATGGAAGGCTGCATCAACTTCATCGCCCGCAACGGCGATCTCGCGAACCTGACCGGCAGCGACATGAAGGTGGTCTTCAGCGATCACCCGGATCGCACCGTGGCCATCGTCGCCGGCAAGAACGAGATCTTCGGCAGCCGGGCGGAAGCCTTCACCGCCGCTTTCGGCGTGGCGGGGGCCAGTGCCCACCTCATCGACGACAACACCCTGATTTGGCAAGGGGGCAAGGACAAGCCCTATGTGCGCCTCTACTACACAGAGTCAGGCACCATCACCGCAAACAGCGAGGGTGTATTCGATTTCCCCTACCTCAAGCTGACTCCGACCAGCCTGACCGAAGAGCAGCAGGCCAAATACCCGCACCTCAAGGATGCCGCCGCCTTCGCCCTGCCTGCGGGGAAAGATCTCAAGCCCCTGCTCAAGGGTGAGCTGGTCGCCATCGGGACCGATACGGACGGCATCCTGCAGGGGGCGACCCTGGTGCAGAGTGCCGGTGCCCTCGATGCCCTTTACAGCGAAGCGGCCACCAAGCTGGCCTACGGCGCCGTGGTGGAGGGGGGCAATGTCACCTTCCGGCTCTGGGCGCCGACCGCCAAGTCGGTCAAGCTGGCGCTGTTCGACGAGCAGCACAAGTCGCTTGGCGAGCGCGCCATGACCCTGGACGAGGCCAGCGGCAGCTGGAGCGTGCAGGGGGGCAGCGATCTTGTCGGCAAATACTACCGCTACGATATCCAGGTCTATCACCCGGTCAGCCGCAAGCTGGAATCCTATCAGGTGACCGACCCCTACTCCCTGAGCCTGGCGATGAACTCCGAGTTCAGCCAGGTGGTGGATCTCGACGATCCGGCCCTCAAGCCGGAAGGCTGGGACAGCCTGAAGGCGCCCCACAGCCAGAAGAACCCCGCCGACATCACCATCTATGAGGCCCACGTCCGGGATCTGACCGGCAACGACGAGTCGACGCCGGTGGAGCACCGCGGCAAGTTCCTCGGGCTGACCGACAGCGACAGCGTGCCCGTCACCCACCTGAAATCCCTGGCCAAGAGCGGCGTCAGCCACCTGCACCTGCTGCCGGTGTTCGACATCGCCACCGTCAACGAGGATCCGGCCAAGGTGGCCAACATCGGCGATGACTTCAGCAAGCTGTGCGAGGTCAATCCCGAGGTCAAGAACTCCAGGTTTGCCAGCCACTGTGGTGGCGGCGAGACCATCGAAGCCGTGCTCGGTGATCTGCAAGCCAGCGACAGCAAGGAGAACCCCGTGGTGCAGGAGCTGTACGGCTATCTGCGCGGGGTGGACTCCTTCAACTGGGGCTATGACCCCTACCACTACACCACTCCGGAAGGCTCCTACGCCACCAATGCGGAGGGGACGACCCGGATCAAGGAGTTCCGCGAGATGGTGCAGGCCATCAAGCAGAACATCGGCATGAACGTGGTGATGGACGTGGTCTACAACCACACCAACGAAGCGGGTCTCGGTTCCAAATCCGTGCTCGACAAGATTGTGCCCTGGTACTACCAGCGCCTCAATCCGGAGACCGGTTCGGTGGAAAACTCCACCTGCTGCTCCAACACGGCGCCGGAACACGCCATGTTCGCCAAGCTGATGGATGACTCTCTGGTCACCTGGGCACGGGACTACAAGATCGATGCCTTCCGCTTCGACCTCATGGGCCATCACCCGAAAGATCAGATGGTGCAGGCCCTGGCCGAGGTGAAGAAGGTCAATCCGGACATGTATTTCTACGGCGAGGGGTGGAACTTCGGCGAGGTACAGGATGACAAGCGCTTCGTGCAGGCGACCCAGAAGCATCTGGCCGGTACCGGCATCGGCTCCTTCTCCGACCGGCTGCGTGATGCGGTGCGCGGGGGCAGCCCGTTCGACGGCGGCGAAGCCATTCGCAAGACCCAGGGCTTTGGCAACGGTGCCCTGGTGGATGCCAACGAGCTGGACGGCGTCGATCTCGCCACCGCTCTGCATCAGTCCGATCTGGTGCGCCTCGGCATGGCGGGCAACCTCAAGGAGTTCGTGCTGACCGACAAGGACGGCATTCCGAAGAAAGGCTCCGACATCGACTACAACGGTCAACCGGCGGGCTATGCCCAGGATCCGACCGAAATCCAGAACTATGTCGACAAGCACGACAACCAGACCCTGTTCGACAACCTGGTGTACAAGGCACCCGCCGGGGCCGACCTGGTGCGGATGCAGGGGGTCTCTCTGGCGACTGCCATGCTGGGTCAGGGCATTCCCTTCACCCACGCGGGTGTCGAACTGCTACGCTCCAAGTCCATGGAGCGGGACAGCTACGACTCCGGTGACTGGTACAACCGGGTCGATTACACCCTTGGCGACAACAACTTCGACAAGGGCTTGCCGCGCAAGGACAAGGACGAGGCCAACTACGAGCTGATCGAGCAGGTGCTTGGCCAGCACGCCAAGCCGGGTTCGGCCGAGATGCATCAGATGGTGAACTTCTACCAGGAGCTCTCCGAACTGCGTCAATCCTCTCGTCTGCTGCGTCTTGGCAGCGGCGCCGAGGTGATCAAGCGGGTCGACTTCCGCAACACCGGCCCTGAGCAGATCCCGGGTCTCATCGTGATGAGTGTGGATGACGGGGTGGGCGCCGGTGCGGATCTGGATCCGGCCATCGACGGCCTGGTGGTGATGATCAACGCCACCAATCAGCCCCAGAGCATCGGCGATTTCCGTGACGGCAAGGATCAGCCCATCGATCTGACCGGCATGGTCCTGAGCGGTGCCCACCGTGACTCCGACAGCATCGCGAGCGGGGCGGCCAATGACAGCGGTCAGCTGACCCTTGGCGCCTGGTCGGCGGCGGTGTTCGTCAAGCCGCAGAGCGGTGCCCAGGGCGCGGGGCTGCCGGTGAGCAAGAAGACGGATCTGAGCACCTTGCCTCCCTTTGGTGACACCGAGGTGTTCGTGCGCGGTTTCCTGAATCAGTGGGATCCGGTCAACAAGATGAACTTCAGTGGCAACTTCACCTATGAGTTCACCACCGAGGTGACGACGGATCAGCTGGGGTCGACCCAGGTGAAGATCGCTGGCAACGAGTGGAGCGGCCCCGTCAATTACGGCAAGTGCAGCGATACCGACCAGCTTGCGACCGGCCAGGTCAATACGCTCTGTGCCAATGGCGGGGATCTGCCGTTCAACGTGGAGAAGGCTGGCACCTACAAGTTTGTCTTCACCGCCATGAACAAGGACAAGCCCACCCTGAGTGTCAGCTACACCGAACCGGCGCAGAGCTGCAAGGTGCTGGATACCGTCGCGGGCAATCCGCTCGGCTTCCCGCTCTATGTGCGCGGCAGTCTGAGCGACTGGAACGCCCAGCCGGCCTACCAGCTGAGCTACAAGGGGATGGAAGGCAACCTCGCCATCTACCAGGCCGCCTTCAACTACGCGGGCAGCTTTGACTTCAAGTTTGCCAACGACGATGTCAACTGGAGCAAGCAGTTCTTCGTGAAGGATGCCGGTGGCACCCTGATCGCACTGGAGCCCGAGCAGGTTTACCCGCTCCAGCACGGCGACGGTGGCATGGGCAACAACAGCATCACGCTGGAACAGGGTCTGTGGAGCTTCCTGGTGAAGGTTGACCCGACTCAGACTTCCGGCGAGGTGGGCAGCGTCATCATCCAGGAGTGCAGCGCCAAGTAAGTCTTTCCCATCGAGCCCGGGGTTGGCTCGGCAGCCCCGGGTTGAATTCCGCCTCGCCAAGGGCGGGATAACACCGAGAGAGTAAGCAAAGCGCGACTGCCGACCGGCAGCCGCGCTTTTTCTTTGCTGTGGGCGAGGCAATAAAAAAGCCGCCCCGTTGGGGCGGCTGTTGGTTGTACCGTTAACGGTCGGCCTAGCGTTTTCGCAGCAGGCGCAGGGCGTTGGCGGTGACCAGGGCGGTGGCGCCGGTGTCGGCCAGCACCGCAATCCACAGGCCGGTGATGCCGAGCAGGCTGGTGACCAGGAAGATGGCCTTGAGCCCCAGCGCCAGCGCGATGTTCTGGTGGATGTTGGCCAGCGCCGCGCGGGAGAGCCGGATCATGGCGGCGACCCCGCCGAGCTGGTTGTGGGTCAGCGCCGCATCGGCGGTCTCCAGCGCCACGTCGGTGCCACCTCCCATGGCGATGCCGATGCTGGCCCGCTTCATGGCCGGGGCGTCGTTGATGCCGTCGCCGATCATCGCGACTTTCTGGTTGAGGCCGAGCTTGGCGATCTCATCGACCTTGCCCTCCGGCAGCAGGCCGGCGCGCCAGCCCATGCCGAGCTCGCCGGCGATCGCCTCGGCGGCGCGGGGGTTGTCACCGGTCAGCATGATGCTCTTGAGACCAAGCTCGCTCAGCTCTTGCAGCGCCGCAGCCGCCTCCGGCCGGATCTGGTCGCGCAGGGCCAGCAGGGCGGCCGGGGCGGCGTTGGGCTGACCGAGCACCACCACTGTCTTGCCTTGCTGCTCCAGGGTGGCGACCCGGGCCAGCATCGCCGCATCCAGGGTGGCGACCCGGCTCGGTGCCAGCAGCTGCCAGAGGACTCCGTCGATGCGACCCTCTACCCCCATGCCGGGCAGGGCGCGCAGATCCTGGGCCGCCGCCAGGGCAAGACCCCGCTTCCCTGCCGCCGTCACCACGGCGCGGGCCAGCGGGTGGTGGGAGCCCTGTTCGATGGCGGCCGCCAGTGCCAGCAGGTCGGCCTCAGGCTGGCCATTGAGGCTCACCAGTTCGGTCAGCTGCGGCTTGCCCAGGGTCAGGGTGCCGGTCTTGTCAAAGGCCAGGGTATCGATGTGGGCGAGGCGCTCCAGGGCGGCGCCCCCCTTGATGAGAGCCCCCTGCCGGGTGGCTGCCGCCAGCGCCGAGGTGACCGCCGCCGGGGTGGAGATGACCAGGGCGCAGGGGCAACCGATCAGCAGCAGCGCCAGCCCGCGATAGACCCACTCGTCCCAGCTCTGGCCGAAGGCGAGCGGCGGTACCAGCACCACCAGCAGGGCGACCAGCATCATGGCCGGGGTATACCAGCGACTGAAGCGGTCGATGAAGCGCTCGATGGGGGCGCGCTGGGTCTCGGCCTCCTCGATGAGATGCAGGATGCGGTCGATGGCGTTGTTGCCGGGTTCGGACACCACCTCGAGGCGCAGCACCCGATCCGCCGCCAGACTGCCGGCGGGGACCTTGTCACCCCGGCGGCGCTCCACCGGGATGGATTCGCCGGTCAGGGCGCTCTCGTCAAAGGCGCCGAGGGGGTCGAGCAGGCGGGCATCGGCGGCCAGGCGGGCACCCGGGGCGATTTCGATGATGTCGCCGGGGCGCAGCTGGTCGGCAGCGACCTCTTCGCGCACCTCGCCCTCGGCAGTGGTGCGGATGCGCAGCGCCTTGTCGGGCACCAGCGCCATCAGGGCGGTGACCCCGGCGCGGGCGCGGCCAGCAGCGTAGGCCTCCAGATGTTCGCCCAGCATGAACAGCAGCAGCACCATGGCCGCTTCGGCGGTTTCACCGAGGAACAGGGCCCCCACGGCGGCGACCGTCATCAGGGTCTCGATGGCGAAGGGAGAGCCGCTTCTGGTCAGTGCCCACGCCTTGCGGGAGATGGGCCACAGTCCCCAGAGGGTGGCCAGGGTAAAGAGCGGCTGACCTAGCTGGGCCGGCAGCAGGGCCGCCACCCCCATCAGGCCGGCCAGCGACAGGGGCTGCCAGTATTTGCCGAGCAGGTTACTGACCCTCTGCATCAGCGGGCTGCGGCCCGGTTCGCTGCGAGCCGTGTTCTGAGCTCCCCCTTTGAGCTGGAAGCCGGCGGCCAGCACGGCGGCGGTAACGGGGTCGGGGGAGAGGCCGGGGGCCAGATCCACCACCAGCTTCTCGGTGGCGAACAGCACCCGAGCCTGCTGTACGCCCTCCACCCGGCTGACGGCGGTCTCTATCTTGCGGGCACAGCTGGGACAATCCATGCCCAGCACCTGCCAGCTATGGCGGCGGCTGTTCTGCTCGGGGGGCGTCAGCGGCGGCTCGGTCGCGGCGGCCGTGTGGGCGTGCCCCTGCTCATGATGATCGTGGTCGTGGTCGTGGGCTGTGTCGGTGGCGCAAGCGCCTCTGGGGGGCTCTTCATCACCCGGGCCGTCTGCGCCACTTTGCCCCTGATGATCGTGGCGGGTCGGGTTGGCGACACCACTGGCCTGTGCCCCGTTGTCGCAGCAGTGGCTGGTGTGGCTGTGCCCGGCCTCTGGGGTGGCGGCCTTGCTGACGGCCTTGATGGGGGCGGCGGCGTGTTGATGGCTGCAGCAGGATTTGCTCATGATGCGTTCCTCTTGAGGGATCCCGCCCCTGCGGGATCCTGGATGACTGCGCCGAGTGTAAACCTTGGTGTAAAGTCCAAGGTCAAGCCCTCTTCTCCTCTTTGTCCGGGTCCATGTCAGTGGCCGCTGATCTGCCTCTGGAGCAGGAGGGATGCAAAGGGATGCCAAATCCCTTTCATTAGCGGGTGTTTGTCATCCCGTGGCGGGCCTATACTGGGGACCCTGGATCCCACATCAATCATCAAGGACCTAACATGAGCAATACCGTCACCCTGCAAGGCAACCCCGTCTCCGTCTCCGGCCACTTCCCCGTTGCCGGTGAGCAGGCCAAGCCCTTCTCCCTGGTTGCTGGCGATCTGTCCGATGCGACCCTGGCGACCTTCGCCGGCAAGCGCAAGATCCTGAACATCTTCCCGAGCGTCGACACCCCGACCTGCGCCACTTCCGTGCGCAAGTTCAACGAGCAGGCAAGCGCCCTGAACAACACCGTCGTGCTGTGCATCTCCGCCGACCTGCCGTTCGCCCAGGCCCGTTTCTGCGGCGCCGAGGGTCTGGACAAGGTGGTGAACCTCTCCACCCTGCGTGGCGTCTCCTTCCTGCAGGACTACGGCGTGGCCTTCTCCTCCGGCCCGCTGGTGGGTCTGGCTGCCCGTGCCATCGTGGTACTGGATGAGCACGACAAGGTGCTGCACAGCGAGCTGGTGGCCGAAGTCGCCGACGAGCCGAACTACGCCGCCGCCCTGGCCGTTCTGTAAGTCGCGCCACAGGCTGATTGCCTGACGGCCTGCCCCGTTCACACGGGGCAGGCCGTTTTTATTGCGCTCCCGAACCTTTTACTTATGGGGTGGGTCTGGCTAGACTTCGCCTCCACATCCTCGTTCAGCCTGTATCTGCGATCCCCATGACGTTTGACGAACTCGCCCTTGACCCAGCCCTGTTGCCCCTGCTGCCCGCAGCGCTGGAAAAACCGACCCCCATTCAGCAGCTAGCCATTCCTGCTGCCTTGTCAGGACGGGATCTGCTTGCCCTGGCCAGGACCGGCAGTGGCAAGACCCTGGCATTCGGCCTGCCGTTGCTGCAGAGGCTGGACGCAGCCAGCGACCGGGTACAGGGATTGGTACTGGTCCCCACCCGGGAGCTGGCAAGCCAGGTGAGCGCCGCCCTGCAGGAGATTGCCGACGGGTTGGGGGTGCGCCTTCTGACCCTGTGTGGCGGGGTGGCCCAGGAGTGGCAGGAGCGGGAACTGGCTCTCGGCCCCCAACTGCTGGTGGCGACCCCCGGACGGTTGCGGGACTTGCTGGCCCAGCAGACGCTGGGGCTGGGTGCCCTGCGCATGCTGGTGCTGGATGAAGCGGATCGCCTGCTGGAGATGGGGTTCTGGCCCGACATCCAGTGGCTGATGAAGGCGATGCCGGAGGCGCGGCAGCAGATGCTCTTCTCCGCCACCTTGCCGGTCGAGCTGGAGAGCCTGGCCTCGGGCCTGCTGCAGGATCCGGTGCGCATCGAGGCCGAGCTGCTCAACAGCCTGGTGAACGACATCGAGGAGCGGCTCTATCTGGTCAACAGGAGCAGCAAGGTGCCTGCGCTGATCGCCCTGCTGGAGGCCGGAGAGTGGCCCCAGGTGCTGGTCTTCATCAGTGCCAGGGACGACGCGGACGGGGTGGCCAAGAAACTCGCCAGGGCTGGCATGACGGTGGCAGCCCTGCACGGAAACAAGGATCAGGCCACGCGGGAGCAGGCGCTGGCGGATTTCAAGGAGGGCAGGGTGCGGGTGCTGGTGGCCACGGATCTGATGGCGCGCGGCATCCACGTGGAGGCATTGCCGGTGGTGATCAATCTGGATCTGCCGGAGCATGCGCCCGTCTACGTGCATCGTATCGGTCGTACCGCCCGTGCCGGGCAGAGCGGTCTGGCCATCTCCCTTACCTGCCACGGTGATGGGGAGGCGCTCGAGGGGATCCGGGCCCTGACCGGTCGGCCCCTGCCCCTGGCGGCGCTGGCAGGTTTCCCGGTGACCGACAAACCCGCCAGCGGGGAGAGCAAACGGGCGCCAAGAGACAAGCAGGCGAACCGTCGCACCCAGGGCAAGCGCAGCATCAAGCAGTTCAAGGGCAAATCCTGAGACGGACTTCTTGCCCCCGGCGGGAGCCTGTCGTCGTGAAGGAGAGGAGAGATCGGCAGCGCGCCCGGGGGCGCGCCAAACTACACGGCAAGGGGGTCAGTCGTGGAACTGGTTGATCAGGCGGGAGAGGTTTTGCAACCGCTCCACCAGCAGGGTGATGCCATCGAGGGCTTGACGGCTGTTGTCCGCGGTGTGGCTCGCCAGTTGGTGGATCTGGTGGATCCCCTGATCCAGGGTGCTGGTGACATCCGCCTGCTGGCTCACCGCCTGGGCTATCTCGTCGCTGGTGTGGGTCACCCGGGCCAGCATCCGGTTGATCTGGTCGAGCACCTCGGCGGTGGCCCCCATGTGCTGCTGGCAGAGCACTGATGTCTGGGCCCCCTGCTCCATGCCATCGGACAGTTGCCGGGTGCTCTGTTGCAGCGCCCCTATCATGTCGCTTATCTCGCCGGTGGAACTGCGGGTCTTCTGGGCCAGGGCCCGTATCTCGTCGGCCACCACCGCAAAGCCGCGCCCCTGTTCACCGGCCCGTGCCGCCTCGATGGCCGCATTGAGGGAGAGCAGGTTGGTCTGATCCGCAATCTGCCCGATCACCTCCAGAATGCCGTTGATCTTCTGGCTGTCCTGGGTCAGGCGCGCCAGCACGCCCTGGCTGGCGTCCAGCTCCTGATGAAGCCTGTCGACCGAATCCCGGGTGGTGGCCAGCGCCTGCTGACCACTGGCGGACACCTGCTGGACCTCGCCCACCAGCGCATTGGCCTGGTGGGCATTGTCAGCCACATCGCGGATGGACTGGCTCATCTGGGTGATGGCCGCCGCCAGTTGCTCGCTCTGGGCCCGCTGCTGTTGCAGGTGGGTGTCTATGGTCTGGATATGCCCCCTGTCATCCTCCGCCGCCTGCAGGATCTGTTGGTTGGTGTCCGCGCTGCGACCCACCACGGCGCGCAGCTCCGCCTTCTTCATGCGCAGCAGCAGTTCAAGGGCGGCCAGGCTGTCCTGACGCCTGGCATAGAGTACCTGGCAAAGGGCGCTGCCCTGCTCCTCGCCCGCCATGGCCAGCAGTCTGGCCAGCCGCCGTTGCAGATGCCAGCCATGCCCCATCTGGGCCAGCAAGCAGAGCAGGGTGATGACGCCCCACCCCGGCTGGCCGGTGACCAGACTGGCCCCCATGCCGAGCAGGGCGGTGCCAGAGAGCAGCAGACACAGCTGCCCCGGCTCCAGGGTCAGCCGGGTTAGCCAGGGCAGTGCCTTGCCGTCACGGATCCGGGCATAGAGCTGCTCTGCCCAGGCGATGTCGTGATCCTGGGGACGGGTGCGGACAGACTGGTATTCGATGATCTGCTGCTGATCGTTGAGAATCGGCGTGACGTAGGCGTTGACCCAGTAGAACTGACCACTCTTGGCGCGGTTCTTTACCAGCCCCATCCAGCTCTTTCCTTGTTGCAGGCGGCGCCACATGTCGGCGAACGCGGCCTTGGGCATGTCGGGGTGGCGGACCAGATTGTGGGGCTCCCCTTCCATTTCGGTCGCGCTGTAGCCCGCCACATCGCAAAAGTGCTGGTTGGCATAAGTGATGTGACTGGCGGGATCCGTGGTCGAGATCAGTGAGATGTGATCGGGGAAACGGATCTCCCCTTCGTGCCGGGTTGTGGTCATGTGCGCATCCTGAATGAGCCAAGTAACTGATAAAGTTATTTTTTATATTTGTGATTGTTACGGCGTCATTGTAGATGCGGACTGTTACACCACCTTGGCTTGGGTCAATAAATCAACACGGGAAAGGCTGAAAAAAGTCGTAGATGGCGGGCTCAGCCGCGGGGAGTGAAGTCGTGGATCTCCCCCGTCCTCGGTTTGAAGCGGGGGTCATTGTCTTCTGCGCTGGCGACCCAGGCCATGGCCTGGCAGAAACTCTCCTGCTTGGCGAAGGCATCCCGGGCCTGATCGATGGCTCGTTCGGCATTGCGCCGATCCATCTTGCTGGCCTTGCGGTCGCTGAACTGCTTCTGCTGGCTCAACATCCATTCGAGGAAGGCCTGGCGGCATTCGGTTTCATCGGCGGCCTTGGCGGGAAGGGCAACAAACAGGGCAATCAGGAGCAGAGCACGCATGGCAGGATCGGATCACGGGGTTGATGAATGAAAAGAGGCGGCATTTTATGCCGGGAACTTGAACAGGAACAGTGTCAGGAGGGGTCAGATGTCCCGACCCCTCCCCGGACTCAGTGTTTGACGAGGTAGAGCTGACGGCTGTAGGCCACGTCTTCCGGGTTGTTGATGGGATACCCCTTGAGCCAGGGCTTGATGAGCCGGGCATTGGTGTACTGGTAGATGGGGGCGATGGGGGCCTCCTTCTGCAAGATGGCCTCGGCCTCATCGAACAGGCGGGCCCGCTCTGTGGGCTCCTGACTGTTGGCCGCCTGCGCCAGCAGCTTGTCGTAAGCCGGGTTGGCGAACCGGGCCATGTTGCCGCTGTGGCCCGATCCCCAGAGCCCGAGGAAGGCGGAGGGGTCGTTGTAATCGGCGACCCAGGAGGAGCGGATCACCTCGAACTGGCCACTTTGACGGCTGTCGAGATAGGTTTTCCACTCCTGGTTGGTGAGCTCGACCCGGGCCCCCAGCTTCTGTTTCCACAGGTTGGCGATGGCCAGCGCCATCTTCTTGTGAATTTCCGCCGTGTTGTAGAGCAGGGTCAGCCTGAGGGGATTGCTTGGGCCGTAGCCCGCTTCTTTCAGCAGGGATCTGGCACGCTCGTCCAGCGCCTGCTGACTGCTGGTGGAGAGCAGATTGGGCTTGGGGTCGAAGCCGGCGGTCACGTCCGGGGTGAAGTGGTAGGCCGGTTTCTCTCCGGTGCCCAGCACCTTGTCGGCAATCAGGCCCCTGTCGATGGTGTAGGAGAGCGCCTGGCGAACCCGAACATCATTGAGGGGCGGGCGCTGGGTGTTGAAGGCGTAGTAGTAGGTGCCGAGCTGTTCCGGGGTATAGACCTCCCCCGGGATCTGGGCCATCAGGCTCTGGTACTGCTCCTTGGGGAAGGATTCGGTGATGTGCAGATCCCCGGCCAGATAGCGGTGTGTGGCCGCGCTCTCCTGGTTGATGGGCACGAAGGTGACGCGGGTCAGCACCGTGTGGGCGCGATCCCAGTAGTAGGGATTGGGCGTCAGCTCCAGTTTCTCGTTCACCACCCGGTGACTCAACACGAAGGCGCCGTTGCCCACCAGCTTGCCGGGCTGGGTCCACTGGTTGCCATATTGTTCCATGCTGGCCTGGTGCAGGGGCGACAGGCTGGGATGGGTCAGCAGGCTCAGGAAATAGGGCACCGGCTGGGAGAGGGTCACCTTCAGGGTATGGTCATCGACGGCCTCCACCCCGAGCGCATCGGGGGCCAGCTTGCCTGCCACTATGTCGTCCACCTTGTCGAAGCGAGCGAGCTGGGCGAACCAGGCGAAAGTGGCGGCTTCCCTGGGGTCAACCAGCTTGCGCCAGCCATAGACGAAGTCGGCGGCGCGCACGGGGTCGCCGTTGGACCAGCGGGCATCCGGCCTCAGGTGGAAGGTGAATGTCTGGTTCCCCTCGTTGTCCCAGCTCGCGGCCACCCCGGGCAGCACCTTGCCGTCCGGCCCCTGGGTCAGCAGCCCCTCGTAAAGGTCTCTGAGGACCTGCAGCTCCGGCAATCCCACCAGCTTGAGAGGGCTCAGGCTCGCCGGTTCATCCTTGAGATGACGGACGACGGCCTGTTCAGCGGCGAGTGGGGTACCGGGCGGCACATCGGCGGCCTGGACGCAGGCACAGCCCAGCAGGGCCAGCAGGGGGCTCCATCCTTTCATGGTGAATCCTTCAAAATGTGTGAAGCGGGGAGAAAACTCGGCGAGAATGCATCGCCGGCAGATGGGAAATCATGATATCCCCTTTGCTGGTCAGACCGCCAGCATGAGTCCCATTGATATCCGATGCGGCTGTCAACGAAGGGGCGCCGTGAGCGCCAGGAAAAGGAGAGAATGATGAGAGCATGGATCTTGTTGGCCTGCGTGCTGAGCCAGGGCGCCTGGGCGTTGTCCCCGTGCGAGAAGAGCAGCCCGGTGGGAAGCTGGTGCGAGGTGAACATAGAGGCGCTGCACCCCACCCAGGGCGGCGTGGGGCAGTTGCAGGTGGATACCACTGCCCGGGAGCTGGCGGACAAGAGCGAGAAGCAGCTCGACAAGCTGATGAAAAAGAAAGAGATCCCCATCGTCATCGCGCCGGATGGGGGTTACTGGCTGGTGGACAGGCACCATCTGACCAAGGCGCTGTGGCAGCAGGGGGTGAAGCAGGTCAGGGTCAAGGTGATTGCACGGTTGCAGGACAGGGCCAATTTCTGGAGCCAGATGCAGAACAACCACTGGGCCTGGCTCAAGGATGAACGGGGTCAACCCCTGACTCCCGAGCAGTTGCCCGGCCATATCGGTGAATTGCCGGATTACCCCTACCGCACCCTGGCGGGGCTGTTGCAGGATGCGGGCTACTTCAGCAAGAAGGATCAGGTCTACTTCGTCGAGTTTGCCTGGGCCAGCTGGCTCGGCCAGCAGATGGCCTGGCAGCCGATCGATGAGGTCAACCTCGCAGATCGCCTCGCCGAAGCCAAACGGCTGGCGTGCAGCAGCAAGGCGTCGGATCTGCCTGGTTACCCCGGCAAGCAGTGTCGCGTCAATCAGCCCAGAACGGCGGGTTGAGGGATCCTGCACAAAGGGTCTGGTTGATATTTGTTCTCGATTGGCCATGATACAAACTCCACTCGTGTCGGCAAAGGAGAGGAACATGGAACATCAGAACTGGCAACGTTACATGCTGGAGGCGGAGAACGCCCTTGGCATGGGGGCTCTGGGCACGGCGATCTGCCTCTATCAGCAGGCCCTGGGGGAAGTGTATGAGCTGGCCTCCGGGGATCTGGACGAACTGGCCAGCATGCGGGTCGCCACCTGTCACCGCATGGCCGATTTCTGGCGTGCCATGGAAGAGCCCGCCTATGAACTGCGCTACCTCAAGCTCGCCTCCGAGCTGGTCACCGCCCTGGTGCCCCAGTGCCCCAACCGTGAGTGCGAATCCCTCATCAGCGAGCTGGGCTGCTGCCGCGCCGCCCTGCTCTCCTTCTTGAAGCGCCACCCCAATCCGGAGATTGCCCGGCTTATCCAGGTGCAGGACAGGGTGCAGGGCTGCGAGCTGATAGGCCGGTTCCGTCTCAACTAAGTTCAGCGCCGTTTTTGCAGCTTGCTGGCGATGCGGTTTTGCGCCTCTTCCCCTTGCAGGGCCTGGGCGAAGGCGCGCGCTTCCAGGTCGATGACGAAATGCACCGCCTGTTTGAGCTCCTGCTTGAGCAGCGCCTTGCTCTTCTGGAGCGCCATCGGCGGCTTGGCCGCCAGTTTCAGTCCCTGCTCCCGAGCGAAGGGGAGCAGGTCCGCCGGGGCCAGCACCCGGTTGGCGAGCCCGAGACGCAGCGCCTCTTCCCCATCGATGGCCTCTGCCAGCAGCAACAGCTCCGCCGCCTTGAGGTGACCGACGGCGCGTGGCAGCAGCAGGCTGGCGGCAAACTCCGGCACCAGTCCCAGCTCGACGAAAGGCAGCTGCAGCCGGGCGTTGTCACCCAGATAGACCAGGTCGCAGTGCAGCAGCAGTGTGGTGCCGATGCCGACTGCCGGGCCGCCCACGGCGGCGATCACCGGTTTGGGGAAGTCGGCCAGGGTGTGCAGAAATTGCAGGATGGGGTCGTCCGGCTCAAGGGCGTGCTTGCCAACAAAGTCGGCCAGATCGTTGCCGGCGGTGAAGCACCCCGCCTGGCCCTGCAACAGCAGCACATGGACCTCTTCGTCCCGGGCGGCCTGGCGCAGTGCGTCGGTCAGCGCCAGATACGTTTCCGTGTTGAGGGCATTGCGCTTTTCCGGTCGATTGAAGGTCAGGGTGAGCAAGCCGTCCTGCTGTTCGGCCAGAATTGTGAGGGCCATGTCTGAATCCTTGTTGTCGGGGGCTGTCAAAAGCTTGCCACAGGGGTAAGCTTTGTCTCGTTTAACAACATCATAAAAGGATTTCAACCATGTTTAAACGTGCGTTTTATTCCACCATGGCACTGCTTCTGGCCGCCCCGGCCCTGGCCAAGGTCGACGCAGTCGATGGTTATGTGCGCCTGCTGCCCCCTGGCTCGCCGAACACAGCGGCGTTCATGGTGCTCAGGAACGATGGGGACAAACCGGTGAAACTGGTGGCGGGAGCGTCTCCTGAGGCGGGCCGTGTCGAGCTGCACACCCATTTGCACGAGAACGGCGTCATGAAGATGCGCCAGGTGGAGAGTATCGAGATCCCGGCCAAGGGGGAGGCCGTGCTCAAGCCCGGCAGCCTGCACATCATGTTGTTCGACATCCATACCCTGGCCCAGGGCACGCCCTTCCCGCTGACCCTGACCCTGGACGATGGGCAGACGCTGTCACTGAGCCTGCCCGTGAAGCCGGTCGAACCCATGAAAGGGATGAAGCACTGACATTTATGGACGCTTGTTCAGCTTTTTACTCTAGGTATTCCTTGCCCAGCGGGTAAAATGATGGCCTTTCCAGTCCAAAATGGAGCGAAGTGATGAAGAAGACCCTGATTGCCGGCACTGTGATGGCTCTGCTCAGCCATGGGGCCATGGCCGCCAATGACTGGCGTTTTGCGGCGGGTGCCGATCTGTGGAATGCCCAGGGAAGTGGCCAGGTCAGCAGCGTGGGTGCCGATGGCAGCTACGACGAGAACTACAACTGGAGCGGCTACCTGCAACTGGAGCACGGCATCCTGCTGCTGCCCAACGCCAAGTTTGAAATGTCCGACTTCAGCAGCAGCGGTGGCAGCTTCAACAACGATCTGCTGGCTTACGACCTGAGCCTCTACTATCGCCTGTTCAACAACGATCTGTTCCAGATCGATCTGGGTCTGACCGGTCGTCGCTACGACGGTGATTTCAACACCCAGCACTACTCCTATGACAAGGATGTGCTGATGGCCTACACCGGGGGTGAAGTACGCATCCCGGGGACCGGCTTTGCCGCCTTCGGTGATGCCCGCGTGCAGGATGCCGACAACTACGACTACCGTCTGGGCGGCTCCTACAAGTTCTCTTCCGTGCCGCTCAAGATCCGCGCCGGCTGGCGTGAGGCCGAGATGGACTTCGATCGCGTCGATCAGACCATCGACGGCTGGTTCATCGGTGGTGAATTCACCTTCTGATCTCCCTGAGGAGCACACATGGGCCACATCATAGTGACTGGCGCGGGGTCCGGACTGGGCCGCGCCCTGACCATAGGGCTGGTTGAACGCGGCCATCAGGTTTCCATGATGGGTCGCCGTTACCAGAAACTGCAGGAGCAGGAAGAGCTGCTCGGCAAGGCGGTGATCGGCATTGCCGCCGATCTCGCACACCACGAAGAGGTGGATGTCGCCTTTGCCGCTGCGGTGGAGTGGGGCGGTCTGCCCGACATGGTGATCCACTGTGCCGGTGTCGGCGAGTTCGGCCCGGTGGGTGTCTACACCGCCGAGCAGATCCGCCGGGTGGTGGAGAGCAATCTCATCTCCACCATACTGGTGGCCCAGCAGACGGTACGCCTCATCGGCGACAAGGGCGGGGTGCTGGCGAATGTGCTCTCCTCCGCCGCCCAGACCGGCAAGGCCAACGAGAGCCTCTATTGCGCCTCCAAATGGGGCATGCGCGGCTTTCTCGAATCCTTGCGGGCCGAGCTGAAGAGTGCTCCCCTGCGACTGGTGAACCTTTATCCGAGCGGGATCCGCAGCGAGTTCTGGGAGAATTCGGATCACGTGGATTCGAGTGGTTTCATGACGCCGGAAGACGCGGCAGCCTACATGCTGGATGCGCTGGCCGCGAGAAGCAGCTGCCATGTGACCGATCTCTTTATCGGTCGTAATGCCTGAAGCGCCGTGAACCGGCCCCGTCGCCAGATGACAAGGAAAAAAAGCGCGCCATTTGGCGCGCTTTTTCATTGATGTGCAGTGCTAAATTATCTGCTTGCCTGCCTCTCTTTACGCCGGGCCATCATGGATGTGAAGGCGGGTAAATTCAGTGCCGACATGGCACGGATGATTGATGATGCATCTCGGCACATATTATTTCCGAGTCGCATATTCCCGCAGGAAGGATGGAATCACCTGTTTTGGCTTCTTGCCAAGGGTCAGCAGCAATGCAAAGTCCGGGTCGATAATGCCATGCCGACACGCCAGCTCTTCCAACAAGGCAAGCCAGAGGTGGGCCGTCACCTCTGCATCCGCCAGGGCACGGTGAAACACCCCGTCATTGGGCAGGCTCCGGTATTGCACCAGGGTACCCAGCTTGTGATCCGGGGCATCGGGAAACAGGCGCCTCGATAGCAGCAGGGAACAGGCGAACTGGCCGCGGTATTGCGCCGGCAATCGCTCTATTTCCGCATCCAGAAAGCGCTTGTCGAAGGAGGCGTTGTGGGCGACCAGATTGTCATCACCGATAAAGTCGACGAAATCCGCCATCACCTCGTTACAGGGGGGAGCCTGTTTCAGCATGGCATTGCTGATCCCGGTATATTGCTCGATGAAGCTGCTCACGTTGAAGCCCGGATTCATCAATGCCGAGAAACGCTCACTGATATGGCCATCCTTGATTCTGACGGCACCGATCTCGATGGCTCTATCCCCTTGTCCGGGTGAAAGCCCTGTGGTCTCGAAGTCGAGCACGACAACGGTATTGGCTGAGGCGATGGACATAACTTCTCGGGCAAGCTCGGTAAAGAGCGCCAGTCTAGGAAATCAGCCGTGCCGTGTACAGGGCAATGCAGTTATCTCATTGGTTCACGCTGGAGACGCATTTTTGTGCATCATGGCTGAGAGCCATATAAAAAGCCCCGAGTGCCGTGGCACTCGGGGCTTTCCTATGAAAAGCGAAAGGCGGTGTCGCGTTATCAGCGACCCAGCTTGGCCTTGAGCATGGCAACGATCTCGCCGATGGCCACTTCCTGCTTCTCGCCGGAGCGGCGGCACTTGTACTCCACCACGCCGTTGTCGAGACCACGGTCACCGATGACGATGGCGTGGGGCACACCGATCAGCTCCATGTCGGCGAACATCACACCCGGGCGCTCCTTGCGGTCGTCAAACAGCACGTCCACACCGGCGGCTTTGAGCTCGGCGTAGAACTGCTGCGCCTGCTCGGCCACGCGCTCGGACTTGTGCATGTTCATCGGCACGATGGCCACTTCGAACGGGGCGATGGCATCCGGCCAGATGATGCCGTACTGGTCGTTGTTCTGCTCGATGGCCGCAGCCACCAGACGGGAAACCCCGATACCGTAGCAACCCATCTCCATGGTGACGGACTTGCCGCCTTCGTTCAGCACGCTCGCCTTCATCGCTTCGGAGTACTTGGTACCCAGCTGGAAGATGTGGCCCACTTCGATACCGCGCTTGAGCAGCAGCTTGCCCTGGCCGCACGGGCTCGGGTCGCCTTCCACCACGTTGCGCAGGTCGGCAACCTCAAAAGAGGTGATGTCGCGATCCCAGTTGGCACCGGTCAGGTGGAAACCGGTCTCGTTGGCGCCGCAAACAAAATCGCTCAGATGGGCGGCGCTGCGATCGACGATGATGCGACCGGCAAAGCCGACCGGGCCGATGGAGCCTGCATCGCAACCGGCGGCCGCTTTGATCTGCTCGTCATTGGCGAAGGTCAGCGGGTTAGCCACGCCAGAAAGCTTCTCGGCCTTGATTTCGTTCAGCTCGTGGTCGCCACGCAGTACCAGGGCGATGACGGCCTGTTTGCCGTGCTCGTCTTCCTCGGCCAGTACCAGCAGGGTCTTGGCGATGGCGGTCGGCGCCACGTTCAGGAAAGCGGCCACTTCGTCGATGGTGTGGACGGCCGGGGTGGCCACCTTGGTCAGGGCTTTGGTTGCGGCAGCGCGCTCGCCAGCCGGCGCCAGGGCTTCGGCCATCTCGATGTTGGCGGCGTAATCGGATGTATCGGAGAAGGCGATCAAGTCTTCACCGCTCTCGGCCAGCACCTGGAATTCGTGGGAGCCGGTGCCCCCGATGGAGCCGGTATCGGCCTGCACCGGGCGGAAGTTCAGACCCATGCGAGTGAAGGCGGTGCAGTAGGCCGCATGCATCTTCTCATAGGTATCGACCAGGGAGGCCTTGTCGATGTGGAAGGAGTAGGCATCCTTCATCAGGAATTCGCGGCCACGCATCACGCCGAAACGGGGGCGCACTTCATCGCGGAACTTGGTTTGGATCTGGTAGAGGTTCAGCGGCAGTTGCTTGTAGCTGTTCACTTCGTAACGGACCAGCGCGGTGATCACCTCTTCGTGGGTCGGACCCAGCACGAAGGGGCGGTTGTGACGGTCGGTCAGGCGGCACAGCTCGGGGCCGTAGTCATCCCAGCGGCCGGACTCCTGCCACAGCTCGGCGGGCTGTACCACCGGCATGGACACTTCGACGGCACCCGCATTGTTCATCTCTTCGCGGACGATGTTTTCAATCTTCTTCAGGACCCGCAGGCCGGTCGGCAGCCAGGCGTACATGCCGGAAGCGAGTTTGCGGATCATCCCGGCGCGCAGCATCAGCTGGTGGCTGACAACTTCAGCGTCGGAGGGGGTTTCCTTGAGAGTGGAAAGCAGATATTGGCTGGTACGCATCGCGGTAGACCTTCGCTAGTTCGGGCGGCTTGGCCCTGGAAAATTTCAAGTGCGGAATTTTAACAGGCGAAGCCCCCCGGCCCAAGGGCTAAATTCAGCGGCGCTGGGGGGAGGGCGGGGGCCTTGCCCCGTCCGCACTAGACCCGAAATTGCGACAGCAACTGCTGTTGCTGCTGGCTGGCCTGATGGAGGGAGGAGGCCAGTTGCAGGCACTCCTGGGCTTCCTGTTCGCCCGTCTGGGCCTGCAGGCTGATATCCGAAACCTTGCCCGTGGTGTGCCCCAGGGTGTGGGAGAGCTGGCTGGTCGCCTCTGCCACCTGTTGCACCATGTCGGCGAGCTGATCGATGGCCTCTTCTACCTTGAACAGGATCTGCTTGGTGTTGTCGGAGTCCGCCATACCCGATTCCACGGTTTTCAGGTTGCGTTGCATCATCAGATAAGCCTGCTCTGTCTGCTGCTGGATGCTGTTGATCACGTCCGTTATCTCGGCACTGGAGGTGGCGGTGCGATTGGCCAGGGTGCGCACCTCGTCGGCCACCACGGCAAAACCGCGCCCCATCTCGCCCGCCCGGGCGGCTTCGATGGCGGCATTGAGTGCCAGCAGGTTGGTCTGCTCCGAGATATTGCTGATGGTGGAGATGATCTGGCCAATCTGCCCTGCCTGCTCCTTGAGGGCGTTGATGGCGGTGGCACATTCACCCACCTCCATGACCACCCGCTGCATGCCGGCGGTGGCGGAGGAGACATACTGGCTGCTTTGCGTGGTGAGCTGGCGCACCTCGTTGGCGTTGTGTGCCGCCAGGTTGCAGTTGTCCGAGATGGTGGTGGCCACCTGCACCATCTGCTCGCTGTCGTGGTGCAGCGCCTGGGCATGCGCTGCGGTCTGGCGGCTGCTCTGGCTGATGGCCTGGACCCGGTTGACCGAGGTGTGCACGTGCTGGTTGATGTGCTGGTTGTTGTCCATGGTGGCGCTGATCATTTTCTGCAGCTTCTCGATGAAGCGATCCACGCTGCCGGCCAGGGAGCCAATCTCGTCGTCGCGTGAGAGGTTGATGCGGGCATTGAGATCTCCCTCCCCGGCGGCGATGTCCTGCATGCGCTTGTCGACCTGGAGTAGCGGACGAACAATGGTGCGTACCAGCCAGAAGCCGCAGCAGGTGACGATCAGCAGGCTGAGCAGCAAGCCCCCCAGGATGAGTCCCCTGGTGTAGTCGATGATGGCGTTGAGCTGGTGAACCTGATCCTCGACGGTGGCGTCCCCCTGGGCCTCGACCTCGACCAGAGCCAGCCTGAGCTGGTCGGCACTGTGTTCGTAACGGGCCAGCTGGTTCTGATAAGCGCTCAGGGCTGTGGTCCATTCACGGATCAGGCGGGCATTGTCGGCTTGCAGGGCACGATACTGGGTGGAGAGCATTTGGCCTGCAAACTCCCCGTCGCCGGGCACATCGAACTGGCCGGTTGCCAGCATGCCGTCAACCGCGTCCTGATAGAAGCGGGTGGCTTGTGCCAGCTCGGCCTGGATGGCAGGAGTAGGGCCTTCGCTCTGCATCTTCTCCAGCGCATAGAGCTGGCGCAGGAATCCGATGTTGGCCTCCATGCCGCCATCGGCCGCTTGCCAGCGGGTCGCAAGGCCGCCGTTCCAGCTGATGGCCTGATCCGGTGAGCGGGTGAGGCTCTCGACGGCCTCGTCACCGATCACCTCCAGCCTGGTCGAGAGGCGTGACATGCGTTCAGAACTGGCACGCAGCGCCTCATCGGCGCTCGTGAAGGTGCGATAGAGGGTCAGCAGCTGTGCCTGCTCTTGCTGATAGGTCTGCTCATGCTGCTTCAGCGTGGTGATGGCCGCCGCATCGATGAGCCCGCCTTGCTCCACCCGGTGCAAAGCGTCGCTGGCCGCCTCTTTTGCCCGTTGCAGCTCCGGTGCGTCGAGGGGGATCCCCGAAAGCATTTTCTGGATATAGAGCGACTGGTTGCCGAGTTCGATGGAGCCCTCCATGGCACCATCTGCCGTCTGCCAGGCGGCACCCAGGACGTAGGAGAGCAGATCAGCCAGCCGCTGGCTGCCATACCAGCCGATCGCCCCCATGCCCAGGGTGCAGCCGAGCAGAATGGTGAGTCCGAGGTTGGATGTGGTGACGATTTTCATGATTCAAGCCTTCCCTGGTGCCGAACAAGACCATTTCAGTGTTCAATCAATGACGAAGATGTGCCATCCCCGATGGAAAATAAAGTGACAGACTGTGTTCTGAACGAGGGAAATGGCCGGGTATGAAGAGCTGGTCATCCCATGATCTGCATGGACCTATGCTGGATACTTATCCAGTTATTCTTTATGCTATGACCCAATTTGCGAGAGTCTGCGTGGCGAGGAAAAGAACATGATCGGTCGCTTGAGAGGCGTCATCATCGAGAAGCAACCCCCCGAGGTGTTGCTGGAAGTCGGAGGGGTGGGATATGAGGTTCATATGCCCATGAGCTGCTTCTATGATCTGCCCGAACTCGGGAAAGAGGCCGTCATTCACACCCACTTCGTGGTGCGTGAAGATGCCCAGCTGCTCTACGGCTTCAACCACAAGCAGGAGCGGGCGCTGTTTCGCGAGCTGATCAAGACCAACGGGGTCGGCCCCAAGCTGGCACTGGCCATTCTCTCCGGCATGACGGCCACCCAGTTTGTGATGAGCGTTGAGCGCGAGGAGATAAGCTCCCTGGTCAAGTTGCCCGGCGTGGGCAAGAAGACCGCCGAGCGCCTGGTGGTGGAGATGAAAGACCGCCTCAAGGGCTGGGTCAGCCACGATCTCTTCTCCCCGGCCGAAATCACCCTGCCCGCGAAAGAGAGCCCGCTGCGTGCCCCGGATGCGAGCGAGGAAGCGGCCAGTGCACTGGTGGCCCTCGGCTACAAGCCGCAGCAGGCCAGCCAGATCGTCAGCAAGGTGGCCGCCGACGGCATGTCGGTAGAGGAGATCATTCGTGAATCCCTGCGCAGCCTGGTGTGAGGTAGACAATGATTGAAGCGGATCGCCTCATCTCGGCCGGTGCCGCCCGTGAGGACGAGATCATCGATCGGGCCATCCGGCCCAGAAAGCTGGCCGATTACACCGGACAGGATCACGTCTGCGATCAGATGGAGATCTTCATCGAGGCCGCCCGCCAGCGCGGGGAGGCCCTCGATCATCTGCTGATCTTCGGGCCTCCCGGCCTTGGCAAGACCACGCTAGCCAACATCGTCGCCAACGAGATGGGGGTCAACATCAAGACCACCTCGGGCCCCGTGCTGGAGAAGGCCGGCGATCTGGCGGCGCTCCTCACCAACCTGGAACCGAACGATGTGCTCTTCATCGACGAGATCCACCGTCTCAGCCCGGTGGTGGAGGAGGTGCTCTACCCGGCCATGGAGGATTATCAGCTCGACATCATGATAGGGGAGGGGCCGGCGGCCCGCTCCATCAAGCTCGATCTCCCTCCCTTCACCCTGATCGGTGCCACCACCCGGGCCGGCTCCCTCACCAGCCCCCTGCGTGACCGGTTTGGCATCGTGCAGCGCCTCGAGTTTTACAACGTCAAGGACCTGACCGACATCGTCTCTCGCAGCGCCCGCTGCCTCGGGCTCGACATGACGGAAGACGGCGCTCTCGAGGTAGCCCGTCGCTCCCGGGGGACACCGCGCATTGCTAACCGTTTGTTAAGGCGGGTACGAGATTTTGCCCAGGTGAAGTCTGACGGGCGAATTGACGGACCCATTGCGGCCCGTGCTATGGACATGCTGGACGTGGACAATGAAGGTTTCGACTTCATGGATCGCAAGCTATTGTTGGCCGTCATCGACAAGTTTATGGGGGGGCCAGTCGGGCTCGACAACCTGGCCGCCGCCATCGGTGAGGAGAAGGACACCATAGAAGACGTGCTGGAACCTTATCTGATCCAGCAAGGCTATCTGCAACGTACACCCAGAGGGCGGATCGCAACTCAGAGAGCCTACGCACACTTTGGCCTGGAACGACCGGCAGATCAGTAGACGTTGCGATATGAACCAAAAAGCCGCCCTTGAGGCGGCTTTTTGTTTTGCAGGCAAAAAAAAGCCCACGGCACAGGCGGTGGGCAAAGACAATTCAGGATGGATGTTCACAGACAGTGAGCGCGTCTGCAGACCGGTCGGGAAAAAACAGAGGAGCCGTCGCGAGGCTTCAGAGTCGGTTCATTTGATAGAGTTGAACGAAAGAAAGCTTGTAGTAACGGATGGTCTTGGCAACAAACTTTTTCATCATTAATCCCAACAAACAGGTTCGAAATGTTCATCGAATACGTACCGGGAACCCGGAATGACCGGCCTGTATTCAGAGGTATGCCCTCACTGCGAGGCGCATTGTAGGAGCTCTTTACGGGTGGGACAAACAAGAAAATCTATGGGCTTCTGATTAGATAAACTAATGATTTTGGTAGGAGTGCCAATCCGCATAAACATGTGTTTTTACTGGGTTTAAATTGATTTTTGGATGAGCCTGGCCATTTATTGAAATAATCGAGACGCGAGGGCTTTATTTCCGTGGTTGCGTATTTGTTTAACAGAATTGAAACTATTTTGGTTGGTCATAAAATTGATTTAAATCAATTATTTACGACTTATCGTTTTTTGTGATGAAGCTCCCATAATTAATGGGGAAAGCCCTATAAGTTACCTTGAAAAAACATGTATTGAGGGTGGTTTTACATTGATTTCAATCAAATAAAGGTGATATAAAACAGCGATCATTATAGGCGGGAATAGAACCCTGGTTATTGTTTATTAGATGTTAAACATTAGCTTTTTTTGTTCCTGTATATTGCCTTGTTGTTAATGTGGTGGCAGTCGAATCCGGTCAGTCCGCGAGGGGTGACCGACCGTTCGGGGACTTCCAATGGAAGCTTTGTCCTTAAAACTTAAAATAGCCGTGCCAATAATCGGTGAGGAAACATCATGATTGCTGAGCATGTGGTAGACCTATCGCGGTTCCAATTTGCTGCGACGGCCCTTTATCACTTCCTGTTTGTACCCTTGACGCTGGGGATGGCCTTCATCCTGGCGATCATGGAGTCTGTCTATGTGATGACCAACAACACAGTGTACCGGGACATGACCAAGTTCTGGGGCAAGTTGTTTGGTATCAACTTTGCCCTCGGGGTTACCACCGGGCTCACCATGGAGTTTCAGTTCGGTACCAACTGGGCTTACTACTCCCACTATGTCGGCGACATCTTCGGGGCCCCGCTGGCCATCGAAGGCTTGATGGCCTTCTTCCTGGAGTCCACCTTCGTCGGTATGTTCTTCTTCGGTTGGGATCGTCTCAGCAAGCGCCAGCACCTGGCGGCTACCTGGCTGATGGCGCTCGGGACCAACCTCTCCGCACTGTGGATCCTGGTCGCCAACGGCTGGATGCAGAACCCGGTGGGTGCCGAGTTCAACTTCGAATCCATGCGCATGGAGATGGTGAGCTTCGCCGACCTGGTGTTCAACCCGGTTGCACAGGTCAAGTTCGTCCACACCGTGGCGGCAGGCTATACCACGGGTGCCATGTTCGTGCTCGGGATCTCCTCCTATTACCTGCTGAAGAATCGTGATGTGGCGTTCGCTCGTCGCTCCTTCGCCATCGCGGCCGCGTTCGGCATGGCCTCCATCCTCTCCGTGCTGGTGCTGGGTGACGAGTCCGGCTACGAGACCGGGGAAGTGCAGAAGGTGAAACTGGCGGCCATCGAGGCCGAGTGGAACACGGAGCCGGCTCCGGCATCCTTCACCCTGTTCGGGATCCCGAACCAGGAGGAGATGCGCACCGACTACGCCATCAAGATCCCCTATGCCCTCGGCATCATCGCCACCCGTTCCCTCGACGGTCAGGTGACTGGTCTCAAGGATCTCAAGAGCGAGCATGAGCTGCGCGTGCGCAACGGCATGACCGCCTACGACCTGCTGACCAAGCTGCAATCCGGTGACAAGTCCGACGATACCCGCGCCCGCTTCGACGAAGTGAAGCAGGATCTGGGCTACGGTCTGCTGCTCAAGCGTTACACCCCCAACGTGACCGACGCCACCGACGAGCAGATCAAGGCTGCCGTGGATGACTCCATCCCGCAGGTACTGCCGCTGTTCTTCGCCTTCCGCATCATGGTTGCCTGCGGCATCCTGATGCTGGTGCTGATCGGTCTGGCCTTCTATGACAGCACCCGCCACAAGATCGGCGAGCGCAAGTGGCTGCTCAAGGCGCTGCTGTACGGCATTCCGCTGCCCTGGATCGCCATCGAGGCTGGCTGGTTTGTCGCTGAGTATGGTCGTCAACCCTGGACCATCGCCGAGATGCTGCCGACTTATGTCTCTGCATCCAACATTCCTGCGTCCGAGATCTGGTTCTCTCTGATCGGGATCTTCCTGTTCTACACAGTACTGCTGATCATCGAGATGTACCTGATGTTCAAGTATGCGCGCCTGGGCCCAAGCAGCCTGAAGACGGGCAAGTACCACTTCGAACAGAGCAAGGCATAAGGAGAGTGACCCATGTTTGATTACGAACTGTTGCGTCTGGTCTGGTGGGTGCTGGTCGGCGTGCTGCTGATCGGGTTTGCCATCACCGACGGTTTCGATATGGGGGTGGGCGCCCTGCTCCCCTTCGTCGGCAAGAAGGATGTGGAGCGTCGCGTGATGCTCAACACCATGGGGCCGCACTGGGAAGGCAACCAGGTCTGGCTGGTGACCGCCGGTGGAGCCCTGTTCGCCGCCTGGCCCATGGTCTATGCGGCGGCCTTCTCCGGCTTCTACATCGCCATGATCCTGACCTTGATGGCGCTGTTCTTCCGTCCGGTCGGCTTCAAGTACCGCTCCCTGCAGGAAGACGCCAAGTGGCGCTCCAACTGGGACTGGGCTCTGTTTGCCGGTAGCGCCATTCCCCCTGTTATCTTCGGGGTGGCGTTCGGCAACCTGCTGCAGGGTGTACCGTTCAGCTTCAACCAGTTCCTGATGATGACCTATCACGGCAACTTCTTCGGCCTGCTCAATCCGTTCGGTCTGCTGGCCGGTCTGGTGAGCCTCTTCATGATCATCACCCAGGGTGCAACCTGGCTGATGATGAAGACCGAAGGTGAAGTGCTGGCGCGCTCTCGCACCGCCGCCATGATCTTCTCCCTGCTGACCCTGGTGCTGTTCGCCCTGGCCGGTGTCTGGGTGAGCGGCATGGATGGTTATGTGATTGTGGGCTCCGTCGCCACCGACGCCGTCACCAACCCCCTTCACAAGGAAGTGGTGGTGCAGGCCGGTGCTTGGATGCAGAACTACAACCTCTATCCCTGGATGATTGCCGCACCCGTGCTGGGTCTGGTGATGTGTCTGCTGACCGCCGTGGCGGCCAAGCTGGACAAGGGTTGGGTGGCGTTCCTGTTCTCCTCCCTGGCCATCGCCGGCATCATCCTGACCGCGGGCTTCTCCATGTTCCCGTTCGTGATGCCTTCGAGCCTCGAGCCGTCCCAGAGCCTGACCATGTGGGATTCCACCGCCTCCTTCAACACCCTCAAGGTGATGACGGTAGTCGCAGTCGTCTTCGTGCCGACCGTGCTGGCTTACACCATCTGGACCTACATCAAGATGTTCGGCCGGGTGAGTAACAAGCACATCGAAGACAACCAACAATCGCTCTACTAAGAAGGTGCCCTGATATGTGGTATTTCACCTGGATCCTGGGGCTGCTGCTGGCCTGTGCGTTTGGGATTATCAATGCGCTCTGGCTGGAGCACACCGAGAACCTGGATCGTCAGATTGATGAAGACAAGTGACAGGCTCGCCCGGCTGGCCGCTCCTCTGGAGCGCCAGCCATGGCAAGGTCTGATGCTGCTGGCGGCGGCCCTGCTGGCTGTCGCCATCTTGCAGGCGCCCAACCTGGTCGCGGCCAATACCAGTGAGCACGGCCTCTGGCTTGCGCCCTGGCTGATGTGGGCGGTCTGTTGCGGTGTCATGCATGGACTGGGGTTTCACCCGCGCAGCCTGGTGGGTCGCGTGCTGTTCTTCCCCTGGCTCGCCCTGCCCAGCCTGCTCTGCGGGCTCTGGCTGACCAGCAGCTACTACCTGCCATAAATGATGAAGGAGGTCGGCATGAGCCCACCTCCTTCTTCTTTTTTGAGGGGCGTGCCGTCGCCCGGTCAGAGCGACAGAACCTCGCTCGTCACGCCGCTCGCAGCCACTTCTCTTTTCCGCTTTTCTTGCGATGCTGACAGCCCTGTGGTCTTCGGCCTGTCGGCGCCGCAGCACACCATAAAAAACAGGGAGAGAGGGGATTTCCCTGTCTCCCCCTGCTTCTTTCCTATTCAGCCCTGCGCTATGATAGCCCCCCATCTGACTGTCGAATGGATCACAGATTTTTATGGGGGAAGTCTCTGAGTTTCCGGTGCGTGTCTACTACGAAGACACGGATGCCGGAGGCATCGTCTACAACGCCAATTATCTCAAGTTTATGGAACGGGCCCGCACCGAATTCCTGCGCGCAGGCGGCATCGAACAGGATGTCCTGCTGCAGGCGGGGATCGCGTTTGTGGTGAGTCGCACCGAAATCGACTTCCGCGCGGCGGCCCGCTTCAATGAACTGCTGACCGTAATGACGCAAGTAACTGAAGTGAAACGCGCTTCCATGCGTTTTTCACAGCAGATCCTGGCGGCTGATGGACGGCTGATCACTCAGGCCATGGTACAGATCGCCTGTGTCAGTCATCCGCAAATGAAACCTGTTGCAATACCTGAAAAAATCAAGGGAGTGCTGTTAAGTGCACGCTGAAATTTCGTTTATTGGCCTGTTCTGGCAAGCCAGTCTGTTGGTGAAACTGGTCATGATGACCCTGATGGGCATGTCGGTCGTCTCCTGGGCGCTGATCATCCAGCGCTCCAAGGCCATCAAGGCGGCCAACCTCGCCTCGGAGCAGTTTGAAGACAGATTCTGGTCCGGGGTCGACCTCAATCGTCTCTACCAGGAGTCCTCCTCCCGTCGTGACGACATCGAAGGCATGGAAGACATCTTCTACTCCGGCTTCAAGGAGTATGCCCGCCTGCTCAAGGCCGGAGCCCGCGGTCAGGATGCGGTGATGGACGGTACCTATCGCGCCATGCGCGTTTCCCTGTCCCGTGCAGTGGACGATCTCGAGTCCAACCTGCCGGTCTTGGCGACCATCGGCTCCATCAGCCCCTATATCGGTCTGTTCGGTACCGTCTGGGGGATCATGAACGCCTTTATCGCTCTGGGCCAGGTTCAGCAGGCGACCCTGCAGATGGTGGCACCGGGTATCGCGGAGGCGCTGATCGCCACCGCCATGGGTCTGTTTGCCGCCATCCCGGCCGTTATCTTCTACAACCGCTTCACCAACAAGGTCGAACGGCTGGAAAACGCCTACGCCAACTTCATGGACGAGTTCACCACCATTCTGAATCGCCAAATCGCACAGCAGGGTGAGAAGTAATGCAAACCTATCAGCGGCTCAAACGCAAAAAGGTCGCCGAGATCAACGTGGTGCCCTATATCGACGTCATGCTGGTGCTGCTCATCATCTTCATGGCGGTCACGCCCGTGATCACGCAGGGGGTCAAGGTCGACCTGCCCCAGGCGGAGTCCGAGCAGTTGCCGGAAGACTCCAAGCCGCCTTTCATCGTCAGCGTCAATACCGAGGGTGAGTACGTCATCAAGGCCGGCGAGGCGGATGACGAACCCGTACCGAGCGGCACACCAGAGGCGATGCAGCAGTACATCACCGAGAAGGCCATGGGCTATCTGGCCATCAACCAGAACGCGCCTGTGGTGGTCGCCGGTGACAAGTCCGTGCGCTACGAGGAGGTGATCCTGCTGATGGTGGCCCTCAAGAAAGCCGGTGTGCCTCAGGTTGGTCTGATGACGGATCCGGTGAACTGACGGAGATGGATGTGAAGCGTGGTATTTCCGGTTATCTCGTCGCGTCGCTGCTGCTGCATCTGATCATCGGCATCATCCTGCTGGTCGGTGTCGACTTCAGCAAACCCAAGCGCCCCGAGTCCAAGGGACAGATCGTCAATGCGGTCATGATGGACAGCGAAATGCTGGAGCAGCAGATGCAGCAGGTCCAGCAGCAGAAGCAGGCCCAGCCCAAGGCTGCACAGCAGCAGAAGGACAAGGAAGACGCTGAGCGCGTCAAACGCGAGCTGGCACAGGAGCAGGAGCGTCTGCGTATCGCCGAGACCAAGCGCAAGCAGGCCGAAGAGGCGACCCGCAAGGCCGAAGCCGACAAGCAGAAGAAAGAGGCTGAACAGAAGCAGGCGGAAGAGAAGGCCCAGAAAGCCGAGGAAGCCCGCAAGCTGGAAGAGCAGAAGACCAAGAAGGCCGAAGCCGAACGCAAGGCGGCGGAAGAGGCCAAGGCGCTGGCGCTCAAGAAGAAAAAAGAAGAGCTGGAGAAGAAGCAGGCTGAAGAGAAGGCCAAGGCGGAAGAGGCCAAGGCCAAGAAAGCGGAAGCCGAGAAGAAGGCCAAGGCCGAAGCCGAGAAAAAGGCGAAGGCGGAAGCCGAGAAGAAAGCCAAGGCCGAGGCCGAGAAGAAGGCGAAGGAAGAGGCGGACAAGAAGGCAAAAGCTGACGCAGAGAAGAAGGCGAAGGCCGAGGCCGACAGAAAGGCCAAGATTGAGGCGGAGCGCAAGCGCAAGGCGGCCGAAGAGGCCAAGTTGCAAAAAGAGATGGAAGCCATGATGGAGCAGCAGCTGGCCGCCGAGGCCAATGCGCGCAGTCAGGCAGCATCGGCAGCCGCCAAGGGCGAGGTCGACAAGTATGCCGCCCTCATCAAGGCCACGGTCGAGCGCTACATGATTTTGGATCCCACCATGCGGGGCAAAACATGTACTATCGGTGTCAAGTTGGCCAGTAGCGGCTTCGTCATCTCGGTGGACAACGGTCAGGGTGATCCGGCGGTCTGCCGCTCCGGCAAGGCGGCGGTTCTGAAGGCCAACCAGTTGCCGGTGCCGAAGGATCCGGCGGCATTCGAATTGATGAAGGATCTACGCCTTCAGCTAGCGCCAACGATTTAAGAGAGTGTTTCTGCTTTGATTGGCAAAGGTTGTTGATCAGAGAACTGAGTCTCAAATTGGAACTGAGAGTTTAAGCCATGATAAGAAAAGTGTTTTTTGCTTTGGTTGGCTGTTTGTTGCTGGGCCAGAGTGCTCAGGCGGCCTTGGATATCGTCATCACCGGCGGTATCGACAGTGCACGTCCCATCGCCATCGCTCCCTTCAAGTGGGAGGGCAATGGCCAGTTGCCGCAGGATATCGCGGAAGTGGTCTCCAACGACCTGATGCGCAGCGGCAAGTTCAAGCCGCTGGCCCGTGGCCAGATGCCGCAGGCGCCGAGCTCCAGCGGCGAGATCAACTTCGCACCCTGGGCTTCCCAGGGAGTCGAAGCCGTGGTGGTCGGCTCCATCGCCGCCGTGGGTGATGGCACCTACAAGATCAACTTCGAGCTGGTCGACGTCCTGAAAGGCCAGCTGGCCAAGACCCAGGGCGGTGAGGCGAACGGTTACATCCTGGACAGCCGCATGGCGACCATCCCGGGTGCGCAGATGCGCCAGTTTGCCCACCGCATCTCCGACATCGTCTACGAGCGTCTGACCGGTGAGCGTGGTGCCTTCCTGACTCGTCTGGCCTATGTCTCCGTGCAGCAGGGCACCCAGTTCCCGTATCAGCTGCGGATCTCCGACTACGACGGCTACAACGAGAAGACTCTGCTGCGCTCCCGTGAACCCCTGATGTCCCCGGCCTGGTCGCCGGATGGCAGCAAGCTGGCTTACGTGAGCTTCGAGAACCAGAAGTCCGAGATCTATGTGCAGGACATCTACACCCAGCAGCGCAGTCTGATCACCAGCTTCCGTGGCATCAACGGTGCGCCGGAGTGGTCTCCGGATGGTCGTCGTTTGGCTATTGTTCTGTCCAAAGATGGGCAGCCTGACATCTATGTCGTTGATGTTGCTAGCAAGCAACTCACTCGAGTCACAAATAACCGCACCATCGACACCGAACCCTCCTGGATGCCGGACGGTCAAACTTTGCTGTTCACCTCTGAACGTGGTGGCAAACCCCAGATTTATAGCGTAAATTTGGCGACTGGCATGACTCGCCGGATGACCTGGGAAGGGGATTCCAACCAGGGGGCATCCATCACACCGGACGGCAAGTCCATGGTGATGGTGACCCGGGTTCAGGGACAATATCGCATCGCTCGCCAGGATATGGAAAATGGAGCCATGCTGGTACTGACCCAGAGTGCTCTGGATGAATCGCCAAGTGTGGCTCCCAATGGCAGCATGATCATTTATGCCACCATCTATCAGGGTCGTAAGAGTCTTGCATTGGTGTCGACCGACGGTCGCTTCAAGGCAGTGCTTCCGACCAGTAGCGGTGAAATTCGTGCACCAGCTTGGTCGCCCTTCTTGAATTGATAAAAATCGATTGTTTTTTGTTTTGTTATAAAGGTTTAAGGAAATAGCATGCAACTCAATAAACTGCTCAAGGGTCTGGCCATCGCACTGCCACTGTTCACCCTGGCTGCCTGTAGCTCCTCTTCCGACTCCGACGCCGCTGGCGCCGAGTCCGGCATGACCGACGGCATGGGCGGTGTACAAACCGGCGGCGCCAACGGCATGTTGTCCCCGGAAGAGCAGATGCGTCAGAAGTTCGAAGCGCTGCAACGCGACAACGTGATCTACTTCCCGTACGATGGTTACGACATTCAGGGTCAGTACGCCGACCTGCTGGATGCCCACGCCAGCTACCTGCGTGAACGTCCGAGCGTCAAGGTACTGATCGAAGGCCACGCCGACGAGCGCGGTACGCCGGAATACAACATCGCGCTGGGTGAGCGTCGTGCCAAGGCTGTTGCCAAGTATCTGCAAACCCTGGGTGTGCAGGCCGAGCAGCTCTCCATCGTCAGCTATGGCGAAGAGAAGCCGCTGGATCTGTCCCACACCGAGGAAGCCTTTGCCAAGAACCGCCGTGCGGTCCTGGTTTACTAAGGTTTGAGTCGAACGAAGTTCGTTTATATGCAAGCGGCCATTTCGATGGCCGTTTTATTTGCACTAAACGTCAAGGTTTGATCCGAATGAAATCTGTATCAGCGAGCGACTATGCGCTGGCCGTTTTATTTGCACTAAACGCTAAGGTTTGATCCGAATGAAATCTGTGTACAAGCAAGCTGGTGTTGCGCTGGCCGTGTTGGTTGCTTTGAATGCGCAAGCGGCGGCACCCGTGAGCGATCTGAGCGGGGATTCTGGCAGCAGCGGCGTGGTGCTGAGCGGCAACAATGGTGCCATCGTACCGACCGGCAGCCTGGAAGACCGGGTTGCTCTGCTGGAGCGTACCCTCAACGCCCGTCTGCGTCTGCAGGCCGAACTGCAGCAACAGGTCGACTCCCTGCAAGGGGAGGTCTCCGAGCTGCGTGGTCAGCTGGAACAGCAGACCTACCAGATGGAGCAGTCCCAGGAGCGCCAGCGCCAACTCTACCAAGAGCTCGACAAGGTGGCCAACAGCCAGCCTGCCGCCGCGCCCGCAACACCTGCTGCAGGTGCTGCAACGCCTCCTGCCGCGGCAGCCAACTACTCCACCAACCAGGATGAGAACCAGGCCTACGACGCGGCCGTGAACATGGTGCTCAAGGAGAAGAACTACGACAAGGCCATTCCTGCCTTCGAAGGGTTCATCAAGCAGTTCCCGAACTCCAGCTATGTTCCCAATGCCCACTACTGGCTTGGCCAGCTGATGTTCAACAAGGGCGACAGGGCGGGGGCCGCGAGCCAGTTCTCCACGGTGGCGAACAAATACAGCAAGTCACCCAAGCGGGCCGATGCCCTGCTGAAACTCGGCATGCTCGCCCAGCTTGACGGCAAAAAAACAGAGGCCAAGGCCTTCTATGAGCAGGTGATCAAGGGTTACCCCAACACCTCGCCGGCCCAGCTGGCCAAACAGAGTCTGGCCAAGCTGTGACATTGCTGCATGTCACTGTTTTCGTAACACTCTTGTAAATACCGCCGTGCTTTGTATGCGCAGTGAACAATCAGATTTAATTTAAGATTTTTCTATTGCGCCAGGATGATAAATCCGTAATATAGGCCGCCGTCAGAGCCGGAGCAGTAATGCAGTCGGCGCTGGTCGTGGTGAGGGTCGTTAGCTCAGTCGGTAGAGCAGTTGACTTTTAATCAATTGGTCGCTGGTTCGAATCCAGCACGACCCACCATTTCTTCACAGCAGGTGAAGACAATATTCCCAGGTCGTTTAGCTCAGCTGGGAGAGCACCTCCCTTACAAGGAGGGGGTCACTGGTTCGAGCCCAGTAACGACCACCATGTTGTAATGCTGGCCGCCACATGCGGTTGGTGAAAGGTTCAGGATGTGGGTCGTTAGCTCAGTCGGTAGAGCAGTTGACTCTTAATCAATTGGTCGTAGGTTCG